>NZ_PSLQ01000024.1:9806-41795 GCF_040289685.1 Pyrinomonas sp. | reverse complement strand
TGTGCACGCATCGCACGTCCCCGCCGCACATCGTGATTTGCCCAGTCCAGTAGCTGAGACCTCCGGGATCAGGCTGCCGCCCCAAAAAATCTAGATAGTGCTGCGTGACGAAAAATGCTGGGTCGTCTATGGGATTACCCGAGGAAGCCGAACCACTCCCACCAGCAGAGATTACTGCTCCGACGGCTGCCAGAGCATTCAGTTTTCCGTAGCCGAAACGCTCATGCCAAGCTGCTGATCCAGTGAAACCATCGCGTGCAGCGGTGTTTTTCAAGATGCCCTTAATCTGCTCACTCATTAAGTAGGGATTAGCCTGCAGCAATAGGGCGACTGAGCCCGTTACCACGGGTGTGGCCATGCTCGTGCCAGCGGCGCCTGAGTGGAAGCTGTCGCCCGGGGCGGGATTGGCTGAACCGAAGGTCGAATCGGCTGATTTCGACGAGTAAAGATAGTAGCCGGGAGCGCTGATCTCCGGTTTGGGCCGCCCGTCGGCTGTTGGACCGGGACTCGTAAACGGCGCATAGTCGCCGACCGTGTAGCGCGAAGAGCGGGTGATATATGCTCCGACGGTGATCGCTCCGCGCGCCGTTCCCGGCGAACTGACGCGCTTCGAATCATCCACGTTGTTCAAAAAGTGTCCATCGCCCAACCACGCATCGAATCGCCCGCCGTCGGGCGTCGCGTCGCCGCGCAACGTCAACGTCCAGTTCGATCCCAAATTCTTCGCGCTGTCGTTGAAGACGACGAAGATGTTGTTCTGATCGTTGGATGGATCAGTGTCGCCTTTGTCATCCGTCGCGTTGTAAACGCGAATGTACTTGTCCCCGCTGGCACCGTTGATGAAGCCGCTCGGATTGTACGGGATGGGCCCTACCTGTACCCCGTCGGGGCGCGTCACAGTGACCGAAAGGCGGTCGTTTTTCGAATAGTAGAGTTCGACGTATCGCGGATTCTTGCCCTCCGAATCGAGCTTCAGTTCGAGGTTGCTTCCTGCCGCCACCGATCCGCTCGCATGGATCGCATTGTCCCCTTCGTTGCCTGCAGCGACGCAAACGGCTCTTCCCGGTCCACGACCGACGATTTCGTCTATGGCGCGCTCATCCGGATTGGTGCCATCGTGTGGGCCTTGATGGCCGCCGATGCTCAGGTTGATGACGAAGGGCTTGCCCAACTCGCTAGCTTTCTGTTCGATGAAGCGCATCGCGTTGATGATGTCCGTGGTGCGGAAACCATCGCTTCCATCTTCCTTGCGATTCGCTTTGACGATGACGAGATCAGCTTCTGGCGCCATGCCCGCATACAGCCCCGGCGTCGGACCGGCGAGACCGTTGCCAGCGGCTGTGCCCGCGACGTGAGTGCCGTGACCGTTGCGGTCGCGCTGTTGCACGTTGCCGTTGCCTTCAAGCGCCGCATTGATCTCATCTTCGGTGTAAAGTCTGCCGATGGGCGCGGTTCCTCCGGGCAAAGTGTAATTCCAGGACGGATCGGTCGAGCCCGAACCGTAGACCGTCATATCGAGCAGCGCTTTGATGCGCGTGCGGCGCCCGTTGCTTCCGGGCAGAGTGAAGTCTGGGTGGCGAAAATCTATTCCAGAATCGACGATGCCAACGACGACGCCGCGCCCCGTCTGCGAAACGACGCGCTGTCCGGAAGCGTTGTCGATCCCAATGCTTCGCCGCGCCAGATCGTTGAGCGGCCGATAAACCGCTCCGCCCGAAATCTTCTGCACCGACCCGAGGGCGGCAAGTCGCGGCAAATCATCGACGTCGGCTTCCACCGTGACGATACGCCCGATTTGCGCTCCGATCTCGAATCCGGCGGCGCGGATCTCGCTCGCATCCGCCGCCTTCAGTTCGACGACGACGCCCACACGCGCGCCGCCATCAATCTCCGGTTCGACGGCGATGGCCTCGCTCAAGTCCTCGACCTCTTGCGCCGGGAAACGGCCACGTGCTCGCGCCTCGGCAGCGGTGCGTCGCACGATCTTGAGCAGTTTATCGGTCTTGCGCGCGAAGGCGACCTCAGGGTCTTCGGCCTGTCGTGTGGCCAGCGTCGTCCACAGAGGCGGGATCGAGACGGCGAGAAGGACGAGGCTCGAAAACAGAACCGAGCGCCATCCGCCAGTTAATCTTTTACGCCAACTCGGGAAGTCCAAAGGCGGCATCGCGAGCATGCCCTCCAAAAACGCTCGATAAAGGATGATCTACTTCAAGGAGCGTCGTAGTCTGCCGAAAGAGTTCCGACGACCGACCATCTTTCGGGAAAGGTGAAACAAACTGGCGCGCTGACGTCGAATGCGCCCGCCTGATTATAGCTCAAAATCCGGCGCCGAACGCAACTTTTTCAGCGCCTCTGGCCTTGAACCGCGCACTAGCGAAACGATGCCGTCACGACCAAATCCGGCATGGTGCGCCTCTTACGCCCCTTTGTAGCACAAGCCCTCCACTTTTTGGCATGCTTCGATCTCCATCCGCAATGCGCGCGCTGACATCGCGCCGACGGCAAACAACTGTTGCAAGGCCGCTGGACAAGCGTGTGCCTTGCAAGTAAACTAAACGGTTCGCACGCCCGCCACCGATGACAATTAAACCATCCCTCGTAGCGAAAAACGACTGATCGCGTGTGGCGCTGGCTGCGCGAAGCTGGCTGAACACTGAAAACGTGGAGACTGAACGAAACCTATGCCAATGTCGGCTACGCAGATCAGACGCGGCATGATCATCGTCTTCGACGGCGATCCATGTAAAGTGCTCGATTTTCGCCATCACACGCCCGGGAACCTACGCGCCATGGTGCAGACGAAGCTGAGGAATCTGCGCACCGGCGTCACCTTTGAACATCGTTTCCGTTCAGCGGACACGGTGGAGCGCGCCATTCTCGAAGAGCACGAGATGGAATTCCTTTATTCTGACGGCACGCAGTATCACTTCATGAACACCGAAAACTATGAGCAGATCGCCCTTGACGAAGAGGATCTCGGCGATGCGGTGCAATGGTTGACGCCGGGGTTGCGCATTCAAGTCGAGTTCTACAACGGCGAACCGATCGGCATAAAGCTCCCGCCATCACTCGAGCTAACCGTGGTGCAAACTGAACCGACGCTCAAAGGCGCGACCGTCTCAAACGTCAACAAGCCCGCCGTTCTCGAAAACGGCGTGACCATTCAAGTGCCGCCGTTCATCAATCAAGGCGATCGCATTCGCGTCGATCCGAACGAAGGGCGTTACATCGAGCGCGTCAAATAGACGCGCCGGCGCGGTTTCGAGCGTGCCGACATGTATTTCCTCTATTCCCTGCTCTTCGCTGTCGGACTCCTGCTATACGTTCCCATTTTGGCGTGGGCGTCGCTTGGTCGTGGGAAACGGGTCGGCGATTTGCGTCAAAGATTGGGGTTGATCGAGCCTTTGCGAACTCGCCGACCGGTGATCTGGATTCACTGCGTATCGGTCGGCGAAACGCAAGCGGCTCAACCTTTGATTCGTGCGTTGCGCGAAGAATACCCGGATCATGAGATCGCCGTTTCGACCGTGACGGCGACCGGACAAGACACGGCGCGCGCTCTTTTTGCTGGACAAGTTTCGCGCATCTTTTACTTCCCGCTCGATCTCCCCTTCGCCGTCCGCCGGGCGCTGCGCGCCATCGCTCCGCACATCGTCCTCATCATGGAGACGGAGCTTTGGCCGCGTTTTCTTCGTGAGTGCCACTTTATGGGAGTGCCGACAGCGCTCGTCAACGGCAGACTTTCAGCTCGGTCTTTCGCTCGCTATCAACTCGTGCGCTGGTTCTTTCGGCGCGTCGTCGGCAACTTATCGCGCGCCGTCATGCAAACGGAAGCGGACGCGCAACGGATCGAAGCGCTAGGGTTGGCGGCAGAGCGGGTTTGCGTCGCCGGCAACATCAAATTCGATGTCGAACCGGGAACCAACATCGCGCAAACGGCGCGCGAATTGGCCGCGCGCTTCTCTTTGCGCGACGACCTGTTGATCGTCGCCGCAAGCACGCACCGCCCGGAAGAAGGCATCGTCATCGAAGCTTTCAAGCGCGCGCGTCGACGCTACAATGCGCGCCGACCGAGGCTGCTCATCGCGCCGCGTCATCCGGAACGGTTCGAAGAAGTGGCCGACATGCTTGCCCGCTCCGGTCTTGCGTGGACGCGACGAACACGCCCGCCAAGCGCCGAGGACGGACGCGCCGACGCCATTCTGCTCGATACCATCGGGGAGCTGCGAGCCGTCTACGAGCTGGCAAGCTTGGTCTTCGTCGGTGGAAGCATCGCGCCCGCAGGCGGACACAACGTTCTCGAACCGGCTGCCGTCGGATGCCCAATCATCATCGGGGCACACGCGTTTAACTTCGAGCGCATCGTCGGCGAATTCGTCGCAGCGAAAGCTCTGGTCCAACTGCCCGAGACGGATATCGAACGCGCGATGGATCGGCTCGCCGATGAGTTCGCGTCGCTGCTCGCGGACGAAGAGAGGCGACGTTCAATGGGTGAACGCGCACGCGCCATGGTCGAACGGAACCGCGGCGCCGCGGCGCGCACTCTTCAAGCGCTGGCACCTCTGCTCGCAACGCGCGGGGATCTCCGCACGAGCGTCGCGCGCAAGTGATCCGAGGACTATGCCGCCATCTATCGTGTGGTCGCCACCAAAGATGCTGGTTACGAAGGACGTGAGAGCGAAGTTCCGTCGGCTCGTTTGTCAAGCGGAGTGCGAAGCGTGCAGACGAGTAGTGCGGCAGCGCAACTAGCGACTTTCAGACGTTTCTCGGCTTCGAGCGGCGGAACGTGGAAACAGAGCGGAGCGCCGCAAGATCTTCTCAGTCCGACAAAGCAACATGATCCTGACCGCGCCACTCGGATTGATCTACGGCATGGCGGTGCGTACGCGAACTCTTCTGTACCGCAGCGGACTCCTTCGGACGTCGCACGCGCCGCTTCCGGTCATCAGCGTCGGCAACATCACCGTCGGCGGCACAGGCAAAACGCCGCTCGTCGAATGGATCGCACGTACTTTAACCGACGAGGGTCTTTCGCCGTGCGTTTTGACTCGCGGTTACGGTCGCGCGCGAGCGCGTGAGCGTGTGCTCGTCTCCGATGGCGCGCGCGTGCTGACAGACGCACGAACAGGCGGAGACGAACCGTTTCTATTGGCCGAAAAGCTGCTCGGCAAAGCAGCGGTGATCAGCGATCGAGATCGCGTTGCGGCGGCACGTTGGGCGGCGGAGAATCTGGAGCGGGTTGATCTTTTCATTCTCGACGACGGTTTTCAACACTTGCGACTCGCGCGCGATCTTGATCTGGTCGTCGTCGATGCGACCGATCCGTGGAGCAGCGGGCTATTGCCCTTCGGACGACGGCGCGAACCCTTGAGCGCACTCGCACGTGCCGATTGCTTCGTCATCACGCGCGCTGAAGGTTCAACGTCGGTCGAGGGTTTACGTCGGGAGTTGATGCGCCGAAGCGGCGGCAAACCAGTCTTCGTCTCACGCACGAAAACGCTTGGGTTGCGGCGAGTCGACGCTTTGCCGCAAAGCGAGAGGCCAGTGCAAACCGCTGGACCATTCTTCGCTTTCTGCGGCATCGGGAATCCAAAGGCATTCTTCGCTCAGCTTGGTCGCGAAGGTTACCCGTTGGTCGCGACTCGCGCTTTCACGGACCATCATCTCTACACGCAGCGCGAAATCGAACGCTTGACGCAACGCGCGCGAGCGTGCGGCGCGCGTGCGCTGCTGACGACGCTCAAGGACGCTGTCAAGTTGCGCCACATGAGTTTCAGCCTCCCTTGTTTTGCGCTGGAGATCGAGTTGGAGATCGAAGAGGGAGCGGAGCTGCGTCGGCTGCTGCGAGAACGAGTCCTCGAAAAAGCCCTTCAAAACAAAAGACTGAGATGACAGCGCTTTGCTTGTAGCCTCATGTCTTTGCTGCCGCCTCCGGAAAAGTTTTCCCAAGCAAGGAATGACGAGAGAAACGACCGTGGACGTTTGTTCGATCGGTTTTCGACGAAGCCCGTTTGATGATCGGAGAACAAGCCGAGATAGCGCCCACCGAGTCAAACGCGCTTTCCTTTAGGGAATGACGGGCGGCTCTTTCTTCGGCGCTGGTGGTTCGACCGGCACTTCACTGGGCGTTGTCCTCGGCAATTGTTGCTTTGCGGGGGTCGCCTCCCGTTTCTGATTGGCGTTGTTTGTCGGACGCGGCGTCGGCTCGGCGCGCATTTCATTTCGATTCGCATTTCTGTTTCCGGTCGCAGCCTCTTCGATCAAGCGCGGTTCCGCATCCGGCGGAAGCATGGGTTCAACGGTCGTTCCGGCAGTTGTCGGCAGAGGCATCGGCTCCGTTCCGCTTGCTCGATTAGCGTTCTCCGTGACCTGTTGATTCGCGTTGTCGTGATGCGTGCGATCTCTTGCGGCGACATCTCTTTCGCTTTCGCCCGTCGCCGGTTTCGCTGGTCTTACCGGCTGTACTCCCGGCTCGGTGACCACAGGCGGCTGTTCTTTCTCGGTGCCGGAACCGCCGCGATGAAGCGCATAGAAGATGCCGAATACGACGACCAGCAGGACCAAACCGGGAACAAGCATCTGCCAAGGTTTTGGCCGGCTCGGTGCCGGACCTGTTGCAACCGGCGGTGCGGCAACGGCGCTCTGCACCACCGTCGCTTCTTCCCTTTCCTCTCCCACTGGCACTACGATGCGCGGCCTTTCCGCAAAGGTCGCCGTCTGTTCGACGCCCGTTGCTGCCAGCGCGAGCGCAGAGGCTAACTCGCCTGCTGTTTGAAAGCGTTCTTCGGGGCGTTTCGCAAGCGCGCGCATCACCACGCGATCGACGGCTAGAGGAAGGGCCGGACGTTCTTCGCGCACTGACGGCGGTTGCTCGCGCAAGTGTTTGAGCAGGACTTCCGTCGGCGAATCAGCGGTGAAGGGAACGTGGCCAGTCAGCATCTCGTAGATGATGACGCCGAGGCTGTATACGTCGGAACGCGCATCGACCGTTGAACGCGAACACTGCTCAGGCGACATGTAGTGCGGCGTGCCGATGACGAGATTGGGAGCGGTTAACTCCGGATCGGTCGGCTCCATGATCTTGGCGATACCGAAATCAACCACTTTGACCCAGTCGCGCCCGCCGTTTATTTCGACGAGCATGATGTTGTCGCTTTTAAGGTCGCGATGGACGACCCCCTGCGCATGCGCGGCATCGAGGGCATCGGCGATTTGCCGTGAGATCTCGACCACGCGATCTATCGGGAGCGGCCCTTCTTCGCGGATCAAATCCTTGAGCGTGCGCCCTCGGAGGTACTCCATGACGAGGAAGACCAACCCGCTATCCTCGCCGAAATCCATCACGGTGATAGCATGTGGATGCCCCAGACGCGAGGCGGCGCGCGCTTCGCGGGTGAAACGGGCGACCAGCTTTTCATCAACGGCGAGCGACGGGCGAAGCACTTTGATCGCGACCGTTTTATCCATTAAGACGTGCGTCGCACGATAGACAGCGCCCATGCCGCCTTCGCTGATCCGCTCTTCGATGCGATATTTGTCGGCAAGCACGCGTCCGACAAGATCATCCTGCAGCGCAAGCGCCTCGCCGTCATTAGGACAAAGCGTACTCGCGTCGTCGTATTCGGCGCCGCACTTAGGACATTTCTTCATCTTTCGGAATGCCTCGCTCGATCCAGAACTTCGCACGGCGAGCGTAGCATGGCGCTTCTTCGCCGCGCAAATCCTCTCGCCGATCACCCGGTGCCGAAAAGCAAAGCTCGCGTTCAAACGAGCGAGGCGCGCCTCGTCGCAGGGAGACGCGCCTCATCGGAGGTCAGTTCGTCGGCGTTCGATCAAACTCTAAGGAAGATGAACGCGACGAGCAACGTGAAGAGCACGAGCGTCTCGATGAAGACCAGACCGAGAATCATCAACGTCTGGATACGACCGCTGGCGCCCGGATTGCGCGCCGCGCCTTCGGCAGCGGCGGCGGCCACGCGCGACTGGCCTAGAGCAGCCAGCCCGGCGGCGATGCCGAAGCCAAAACCGGCGGCGAGCTTGGCGTATTTCGAGACCGTGAAGCTGTTATCGGCAGCCACTTCCGCAGCCGTCTGCGCGAAACTCGGCGCCGCGAACATCAAAACGCCGAGCACGGAAAAGAGAACGAAACGGATTCTGCTCATCTTCATCTCTCCTTTTGGTGGTTGAAACTCGGAACGCGCACGGGATGAGAGACGAAGGACGTCCGAAGTTTTATGAGTTCGCCGCTCATCCGGTATTCAGCCGTCTGGTCCGGGGGGACGACGGCGCTCCAGCGATGAAGGCTCACGCCAAATCTATAATCGACGTGCGCTCCGTTCCGATCGACGTGCGCGCCGAGCGGTTGAATCATGCCTTGCGCTCCAACGTGCGCGGCCCCGACCGGCACGCGCCGCTCGAAGCGCGCTCAGAAAGCCGGAATATGAATACGAAGAGTTGCTGGTTTCAATTGAGAGAACTCCTCGCGGACTAAACTCGGTTATTTCGCCCGCTCGCCTCGATCCTTGATGATCTCGCAAAAACCCGCTCCGGGCCATCTTGACCTTCGCCATCATGCTGCCCACCGAGCAGGGAGTTCGCGCCGTCAAACGGCCTTTCAATGCCCCCCACCAGCCTCCAGCGAGTTCGGCAGCGTGATGATGCCGCCCGGCTCCTCTTTGTGCTCTTCATGCGGCGCGTGCGTCACCTCGCTGATGTAAATGATCGAAAGCAGCACGAAGATGAACGTCTGCACGAAAGCGACGAACGCAGTTAACGGATAGAGTATGACCGAGAGAAGATAAGTGATCGGCGGCCAGATATTGGCGATGTTGACGGCGATCTGTTCGTCGCCGAACATGTTGCCGAAAAGACGCACGCTTAACGACAACGGACGCACCAAGTTGCTGATGATCTCGATGGGAAAAAGCAGCGGCGCGAGCAGCAACATCGGGCCAGCGAAATGGCTGAAATGGCCGAACAACCCGTTTTCGCTGATGCCGACGTAGTTGTAATAGATGAACGATGAAAGGCCGAGCGCGAACGTGACCGACATGGAGGCCGTCGGCGGCATCAGACCGGGGATGAGCGCCATCAAATTCGAGATCAAGATCAGCACGGCAAAGGTCGCGATCACGGGGAAGTATTTCATGCCGTGCGCTCCGACATTGTCGAGCAACAGGTTGCGAATGCTCGCAATGCCCATCTCCAGCACCTGCTGCTTCGCATCTGGTTCCTCCACCGACAGGCGCCGACGCAGGAAGAAGACCGCCGCCAAACAGAGCAAGCAAGCGATGACGAACATCACCGTGTACCACGGCACGGCGTTCTCCGGCGTGTAGGGGCCAAAAACGTTCTCCGCCGAAGTGCCGAAATTAGCCAGCAGGCGGTCCCATAGCGGTTTCGTATATGCGACTTGAAAATGATGGACCGGCTCGCCGATGTAGCGATTGACGAGTTCGACGATGGCCGGAGCGTGATGTGCTGTTTCTTGGGTCGCTTCGCCCTTTGCGCTCTCTTCAGCCAGCAACCAAAACATCATCGATGAGACCTCTTGGGAATGAATGCGCGATACAGTTGAAACGCCGCCTCGATGAGCGTCGCCACAGCGAAAGCGCACAACCCGCCGACGATCGCTGCGGGCGAGGCAACATTGAGCCAACTGGCGACGACCAGAGCCGCAACCGTGACGACGTAACGCAACGCGTAGAGCGATGCGCGCTTCTTCCACCCTCTTCGCCGCTTGCCGAAGACGGCGGCGACCGAAGCCCTCATCCAGTGGAAATTAAGCAGTGCGAGCGCGCCGCCTAAGGCCAATCCAGCGGTGACGCGCCAAGGCGCCAACATTGCGCTCAGCGAAGCGGCGATGACGACGACTATCGCCGTCGAGCGAAACAGCCGTCGCAGGACGCGCTCCGGTTTCTCTTCCAGCGAGCCGCTACCACTGCGCGTCGTTTCGCTCATCGAACAAACAGGCCATTTTACACGCCGAAGGCGCTTCTGTCGAGCCGCAGCGACGAAAGCCAAAAGCGTGCCTTCGAGCTGCGCGCGGTTCTTCGTTGCCGAAAAAACGCGGGGCAGCGCATGATCGATTCGTGCACGCGCCTTTCGGGCTGGGCAAGACCAAGCCAGCAAACTTTTGGAAGGGGCAGCGCGTGATCGCAAGAAGAGCGCGCCGACGCTGCTGACATCAAAGCTTGATCGTAACGCGGACGAACTCATACAGACCGATGGCTGAGCCGAGCACCAGTCCGATCACGGCGAGCCAAGGGCTCGTGCCGAGCCAACGGTCCAGCAACCATCCCAGACCGAGAAACGAAATTACGGAGAAAAAGATCGATAGTCCGGCAGCGTATGCGATGCCGCTCCTGCGCGTCGCGTCCTTGTCATCGTTTTTCGCCATATCGTCGCACTCAAATCTTCTCGCTCCACCGATTGCGCGTCAAGTAGTTTTTCGGCAGATTCCACAACAACGCGCGGCGCGAGTGGCACATGGAATGAAGCAGACGCGCGTGCACCAGCAAGCGCGACCGCCATCGATCCGGCGCGCCTCGCACGACCGACTCCTCCGAAGCGCTTTCGTACCCGATTCGATCAACCTTCGTTTAGCGCGGACCTGTTGATGATGACAGTTTCCGCAGGCGATTTCAATTCGTATTCGATGCCGCGCCAGACCAGACGGCGCGACCAAGCGGCGCAGATCGCGTTTGCGAGAAAGAGGGCTGAAGTCAACGGCCAGAGCAGCAGGTGAGACCACACGCTTCGCCTAGAGAAGCGCACGCCAGCCATTCGCGCCGCATGCAAGCGAAGCCATGCCTTGGCTGCGCCCAACGCGAAGATGACGACATTCGCCATCAAGATGGCGATGAAAGAAGCGCCGCGCACAGCGCGCACGGCAGCGAAGACGCCACCGCCGAAAAAGACGGTCACGAAGAGCAGATTGCCGACGAGCGCTAATCGCCACAGGTGCGGCGCGTAAACGCGCGTGATCTTCATCTGCCGCGTGGTGAACTCCAGCAATTCTCGCCACGAGCAATCTTCGTACGATGGTACGAGGCAGGCGGGAACGAAGCGTATGCCCAATCCGGCCTCGTGCAACGCGCGCGTCATGGCGAAATCGTCCGATGCAGCGCCTTGCCAGTGCGCTGCGACTTTCGCGCGGGCGAAAGTCGCACGTCGGATGGCCATCGAGCCGCCCCAGCAGAAATTTCGTCGGACGTTTGCGCCAAGGGCCGACGCGACCGAAGCGTTCCAGACGGCGCGCAGCTCCGAAGCGAAGTTTCCTCGCACGGGCACAAACCAGCGATAACCGGTGGTTGCGCCCGTAGCTTGGTCGGCAAGCGGCGCAACGAGCGCGCGTAACCAGTTCGCGTGCGGACGCGCGTCCGTATCGACGAAGACGAAGACCTCGCTTCTCGGATCCGCTTCTTTCACCGCGGCGAGAAGATTGTGCACTTTCTGCCCACAGCTAGCAGCCGGTCCAGCGATGATGATGCGCGCGCGGCGCACCGATGATGGGCGCGGTGACCGCGTGCGCTTTGCGCCCGCGCGGCGATTGCGTCCCGCAAGGCGCGCTTGAAGCGCCTGCCCGTCCGTCGTGAATGAACGGATCGATTCGCGCGCCACAGTCAGCGCTTCATCGTGCGCATCGTCCGCGACGAAGATCAATTCGTAGCGAGGATAGTTCTGCCGAAAGAGCGCCCCGAGGTTATCGCCCAACCCGTGGTCCAGCCCGCGACACGGCACGATGACGGAAGCAAAGGGCGCGTGATCTCCGCTTGCGCGCTTCATCTCGCGCCGCACGTAGGCGAGGAAACGCTTGCCGCCGATGAGCGACATGACGCCCTGCCAAATGACAACAGCGGCGAGAGAGTAGAAGATCGGCATGATCCAAGCTTCGGTCATAAGACCGCATTCGCCGCGGATGAAAGAAAGACGTTCAACTGAAGACCTAGTCGAACGCCGCTATGCTCCCGATACGATGCGACGCTGGTCCGGCAAAGAGCGCCGCGGGCCGATCGGCTCTCGCTGGCGCGGGCACTCAACGTGAGACGAGAGCCGCTTCTCGATCGGTTTCCGGCACTCCTTGCGCAACGTCTGCTGCGGCCCGATAGTCGCAATCTTCGCGCGCGCAGCGTCGCACCGTTCCTTCTTTCTTGGTCGTCTTTTCAAGCAAAAAGGGCGCGCCGCATTTCGGGCAGGGTTCGGGCACGGGCTTGTCCCAAAAGACGATTGAACAAGCTGGATATTCCGAGCAGCCGTAAAAGACCTTGCCTCGCTTGGAGCGCTTGACCACGATCTCGCCGCGACATCCGGCGCGCGGACAAGCGACGCCCGTCGTCTCGCGCTTGACGTACTTGCAACTCGGGTAATTCGAGCAAGCGATGAACTGTCCGTAAGGGCCTTGACGCAGGACGAGCGGTGCGCCGTCAACCGGACACCGCTCCTCGAGCGGCACCGGGGCTGGTGCGACGGCACCCGTTTTGCTGATCTTGCGGATGTTGCGACACTCCGGGTACCCCGTGCAACCGAGAAAAGGCCCGTAACGACCGCGCTTGAGCGTCATCGGACGTCCGCACAATTCGCACTTTTCATCTTCGACGATCTCGCTCTCTTCGCCCTCTTCACCCGCGCGCGCGATCTCGCGCGTCGTGCGACATTCGGGATAGTTCGAGCAGGCGAGGAACTGACCGAAGCGGCCTAGCTTGATGACCATCGGCGCGCCGCATTTCTCGCAGACCTCATCGGTCGGGATCGCCTGCCGTTTGGCCTGCTTCATCTGTTTTTCGGCGCGTTGCAAGTCGCGTTCGAACTTGCTGTAGAACTCGCGCAAGGCTTCAGTCCAACGCCGCTTGCCCTCCTCGATCTCGTCCAGTTCTTCTTCCATGCGCGCCGTGTAGGATTCATTGAACAGGTCGTCGAAGTTCGCGACGAGAAGGTCGTTGACCGTCACGCCGAGCGGCGTCGGATGAAAACGGCCATCGATCTTCTCGACGTAATCGCGCTCTTGAATCGTAGACATGATCGTCGCATAGGTCGAAGGGCGCCCGATGCCTTTCTCTTCAAGCGCTTTGACCAAGGTCGCTTCCGTGTAGCGCGGCGGCGGTTCGGTCCAGTGCTGTTCGGGCGTGAGCGAGTTCAGCTTCAGCTCCTCGCCGCGCTCGACGCGCGGCAGGGCGCGCGTCGACTCTTCATCTTCGTCCGGCTTCTCGTCGCGCCCTTCTTCGTACACGCGCAAGAAGCCGTCGAACTTCTGAACCGAGCCGGTCGCACGGAACAGAAAGCGCCCGGCTTCGATCTCGATGGTCGTCTGGTCGTATACCGCCGGCGTCATCTGCGAGGCGACGAAGCGCTGCCAAATCAAGCGGTAGAGCTTCAGTTCATCGCGGCTCAAAAATTTCGCCACCGATTCCGGCGTGCGCGCAACCTCGGTCGGACGAATCGCCTCGTGCGCGTCCTGCGCGTCCTTTTTCGATCGATAGTAGTTCGGCTTGTCCGGCAGGTACTCTTTGCCGTACTGCGCGCCGATCAAGACGCGCACCTCTTGCAGAGCAGCTTCGGAGACGCGCGTCGAGTCGGTGCGCATGTATGTGATCAGACCGACCGAGCCCTCTTCGCCGAGCTCAACGCCTTCGTAAAGGCGCTGCGCAATCTGCATCGTCTTTTTGACCGAGAAACCGAGCTTGCGCGAAGCCTCTTGTTGAAGCTTCGAGGTCGTAAACGGCGGTACGGGATTACGCCGGCGCTCTTTGGTCGAGACGTCGGCGACGATGAACCGCTCTCGCTCAGCCTCGGCGACGAGCGCATGCGCTTGCGCTTCATCTGCGATGTGCAGTTCGTTCTTCTTCGCCTCCCGATCGAAGCCGCTCGTCTTGACGGTCTTGTCATCGACTTTGACGAGTCGCGCGTCGAACGGCGGCGGGAGCTTGGCGGCGAGATTGGCCGTGATGGTCCAGTACTCGGTTTTGACGAAGTTTTCGATCTCGCGTTCGCGCTCGACGATCATGCGCAAAGCGACCGATTGCACGCGACCAGCGCTCAACCGTCCACCGATGGTGCGACACAACAGCGGTGAGACTTTGTAACCGACCAGACGATCGAGCACGCGCCGCGCTTGTTGCGCATCGACGAGGTTCTGATCGATCTTCGTCGGATGACGAAAAGCTTCTTCGACGGCGCGTTTGGTGATCTCGTTGAAGCGCACGCGGTAGTAGTTTTTGCGCGGTCGCTTCGGCACGATCTCTTCGGCTAAGTGCTGGCAAATGGCTTCGCCCTCGCGGTCTGGGTCAGCAGCCAAATAGATCGCTTCCGAATCCTTGGCCGCTTGTTTCAATTCGGCGATGATCTTCTTGTTGTTCCGTTTCTTCGAGTCCGGGATGATCTCGTAGGTCGGTTTGAAATCGTGCTCGACGTCAACGCCGAGCCCTTTGGTCGGCAAATCTTTGATATGGCCGAGCGAGGCCATGACGCGAAAATCGCGCCCCAAGTATTTACCGATCGTCTTGGCTTTAGCCGGAGATTCAACGATGACTAAATTCTTCGCCATAGAACTTTCGTCGGATCTAAAGTTTCAACAAGCCAAACCGTTCAGAAATCCTCTCTCGCTATTTCGCAGCTTGGAGTTAGATGCAGCAAGCGCGGTCTTCAATGCCTCGCGAAACCACGCGCCTCTTTTGGCAGGCGACAACTCAAAGCGTGCTTTTTTCATAGCGGGTGCCGATTACAACTTTCTCACGAAACATTTACCGGGAAGTTGCCTGACCAGTTCGCGCAGCTCCAGATTGAACAGCGCGGCGTTCAGGGCGGAAAAATCGAGCTTGCTCGTTTGCGCCAAGACATCAATGTGCACGGGATCGTCGGGCGAAAGCAACGCGAGCACGGCGCGTTCGGCGTCATCGAGATCATCCGGCGCAAGCGCAAGCTGTGCGTCGCGGCGCCGCTTCTTTCTGCTTCCCGCGGGGGGCAACAATTGGCTTGCGATTTCTGGCGGAAGTTCGCTCGCCACGTCCTGCCAACTCTGAACCAACTTCGCTCCCGCGCTTTTGATCAAATAGTTCGCGCCGAACGAGTTGCGCGATGTGATGTTGCCCGGAACGGCGAACACCTCGCGCCCTTGTTCGAGCGCCAACCGCGCCGTGATCAAAGAGCCGCTGTTTTCCGCCGCTTCCACGATGAGCACGCCCAAACTCAAACCGCTGATGATCCTGTTACGATACGGAAAGTTCTGCCCGACGGGCGGCGTGCCGAGCGGAAACTCGGACACAAGGCAACCGCCTTTATTCAAGATCTCTTCGACGAGCTTCCGGTGTTCACGCGGATAAACATCGTCTATTCCGGTGCCGAGAACGGCCACCGTCCGTCCATTGGCTTCGAGCGCACCGCGGTGCGCAGCGGCATCGATGCCGCGCGCCAATCCCGATACGATGACTACGCCACGCTCGGCCAGTTCGCGCGTCAACATCGTCGCGGCGTTCTGACCGTAAGTCGAGCAACGACGCGATCCGACCACGGCAATGGCCGGTCCCGCCAAACACTCGCGCCACGCACCGCGAACGTAGAGGACGAGCGGCGGATCATAAATCTCACGGAGCAGCGCCGGGTACGCGCCATCGTCGAGCACGAGGATGTCGCCGCCCAGCGCGCGCACGTGCCCGGCTTCTAACTCCGCTCGTTGGTGCTGATCGCGCGCGACGATGCTGGCGATCGTCTCTTCTGGCAGACGCAAGCGCTCGAGTTCGCTTCGCGGCGCATCGAACACGGCGCTTGCCGCGCCGAAGTGTTCGAGCAATCGCGCGGCGATGCGCGGGCCGACGCCGGGCGTCATGTTGAGCGCGATCCAATCACGCATAGCACCTGCTTTGCTAGATTTCGCTGAGCAGACGCGACGGCAGCACACGCTCTTTGCCAGTTCCGCTGACGCGCCTGCTGCTGAAACCTTGTTGGCGGAGGCGTGTAGGAATCGAACCTACCCGAGCCTGCTTCCAACGCAAGCTCGCCGACGGTTTTGAAGACCGCGCCGTTCACCAGAACGGATGCGCCTCCGGCAAATGGTAGAAGCTACGCGCCGCCAATGCCGCCTGTCAAGTTCGTTCAGGCACCATGGCTTTTCGGCTTCAATCCCGCGTTTTCAGCATCGGCGAAGAGGAACAAAGGCGAGTGGCCCGTTGTCGTACACGTCAATTCCGCGCTTTAGTGTCGGCGTCGAGCTGTGCGGACAAGCGGCGAAGCTTGAGCGAAAAACGATTTTCTGTCATGATCCTTCGGCAAAGTTCCAACGCTGCACTCTTTTTCGATCCTTTTGCAGAGAGACTTAAATTTCAAGGAGTGAGGATATGGCAGAAGCGAAAGTTCAAGGGACAGCCGAAGAGCGCGGACAACTGGTCCGGTACCGCGTGCAAGACGGCATCGCACTGCTCACGCTCAACGATCCACCGGCCAACACTTACACATACGAAATGATGCAAGAACTCGATCGTGCCATCCTTGATGCGCGCATGGACGATGGGGTTCACGTCATCGTCGTCACCGGCCATGGCGACAAATTCTTTTCGGCGGGTGCCAACATCCGCATGCTGGCGGAGGTAACGCCGAGCTTCAAATATTTCTTCTGTCTCCACGCCAACGAAACGCTCTCGCGTTTGGAGCAAACGCCCAAACTCGTCATCGCAGCGCTCAACGGCCACACCGTTGGCGGCGGCTTGGAGATCGCCATGGCAGCCGACATCCGCATTGCGCGCAAAGGCGCAGGCAAACTCGGTTTGCCTGAGATCTCGCTCGGCGTGCTCCCCGGCACGGGCGGCACGCAGAGATTAGCGCGACTGGTGGGCAAATCGCGCGCCATCGAGTTGATGACCACGGGCGAGCTCTTCGACTTCGAGCGTGGGCTTGAACTCGGCATCATCAACCACATCTTCGAAGCCGAGAACAACGAGAAGTTCATGGAGCAGGTCATGGATTACGCGCGACAGTTCACGCCGCCGAACAAAGCCGCGCGCGCCGTCGGGCGCATCAAGCGCAGCGTGCAATCGGGTGCAGAGATCCCGTTCGAGTACGCTTTGGCTCTGGAGCGTGAACTGCAACAGCAGCTCTTCATGAGCGAAGATGCCAAAGAGGGCTTGACCGCCTACGTTGAAAAGCGCAAACCCCAATTCAAAGGTCAATGAGAAAGAGGGCCGGAACGCAAGTTGCGCATCAGGCGGTTTGAGCCGCTTGACGTGCAGAAGTCAACGGAGAAGGCTCGGGCGGAAAAGCGGGAGCGACCAAATCTGGCAACCGAACTGCGCCTGACCTTCGCCCGAGCCGAAAATTCCGAACCAACGGCGGAACCGCTCGGGCCCGCCGTTCATCATCTTTGTCAACGCCATGTTCGAACACATCAGAATCTCTTGCGAATCGGGCGTCGTAACCGTGACGCTCGATCGGCCCGAACGGCTGAACGCCTTCGCCGGGCACATGCGGCGCGATCTAGCGGAGATCTTGGAGCGCGCTGGAAGCGACCCGCGCGTACGCGTCGTCGTCATCACCGGAGCGGGCAAGGCGTTTTGCGCTGGGGGCGACGTCGAGGCGATGGCCGAGCTGATGGAACGCCGCGACACGGAAGAGTTCGCGCGCTTGCTCGGCGCTGGGCGACGCGTCGTCGCGGCAATCAGGCAGATGCCGAAGCCGGTGATCGCTTCCATCCCCGGTCCAGCCGCCGGCGCCGGATGCAATCTCGCGCTCGCCTGTGATATACGTCTGGCCGCTCGTTCGGCCACTTTCGCGCAATCGTTCGTCCGCCTCGGCTTGCACCCGGATTGGGGTGGGACCTATTTTTTGCCGCGCATCGTGCCGCCCAACATCGCTTGCGAAATGTTCTTTCTCGGTGATCCGGTCGGAGCCGAAGAGGCTTGGCGGCTTGGCTTGGTCAACCGTGTCGTCGCGGACGAAGAGTTAGAGGCGGAGACGCGACGCTGGGCCGAAAGGTTGCGCGCCGCGCCGCCAGCGGTGATCGCAGCAGCCAAGCATGCCGTTTATGCAAGCGATCACGCCTCGTTGGAGCAGATGATGCAGTACGAACTCGAAGCCCAACTGCGCTGTTTTCAAACGCAGGACGCGCGCGAAGGAGTGCGCGCCTTTCTGGAACGGCGCCAACCGCGCTTCACCGGCCATTGATGCGCCGCTTTGTGCGAACGCACGACCGGAGCGATGAGCTTTCAGTTTCCGGAGACGTTTAGCGAAGATCACGAACGGTTAGCGCGTAGCCTTGCGCGTTTTGTCGCCGCCGAGATCGAACCGCACGCGGCCGACATGACGGAATGTCGTGACGTAGCGCGGCTGCTGGCGCAAGCCGATCTGCTCCGCTACGCCGTCGCACTGCCGATGCCGCCGCTTGACGTGCGCGCTCTGTGCATCGTGCGCGAAGCGCTGGCGCGCTCATCGCCGCTTGCCGATTACGTCTTCACGACCCAAGGGATGGCTTGCTATCCGCTCGCGCTCGCCGCGCCGGACCACATACGCGACTTCTGGCTGTCGCGCGTCACCTCGGGGCGGGCTGTGGCGGCCATCTCGTGGCCACGAGGGATGACGCCCAACGCAAGCCGAGTCGACGACGTTTACTTGTTGCGCGGCACGGCACCTTTCACGTTGAACGCGGGCCTCGCCGATTTCTACCTCATCTTTGCGCGCGACGAGCAAGAGGCGCTGCTGAGTTTGGTCATCGGCGCACGCATGGTCGGCTTGGTGATCGCCAAGAACCAACAGATGGAAGCTGGTTACCCCGTAGCCGATATCGAATTTGATGGGCTGCGCGCGCCGGTCGAAGAGATGATCGGAGAACCGGGCGATGGCGAACGGTTGTTGCTCGCAACGGCAAACGCTTTCCGCTTGAGTCACGCGGCGGCGGCCTGCGGCATGGCGCAGCGCGCGCTCGCCGAGGCAACGGCATGCGGCCTGCGCGGAGAACGCGCAGGGAGATTAGAAGCGGAACTGCGCGCCGCACGCCTTCTGCTCTATGAAGCCGCGCAACGGCGCGACACGAAACCGGAAGAGGCCGCGCTGGACCAATACGCGACGGATTTCGTTATCGAGATCGCTCATCGCGTCATGGTCGAAGCGACCGCTGCCGACATCGGCTCGCTTGCCGCATCGCACGTCATCGCGAGGCTGCGGCGCGGACTCTTCGCCCTGCGCTTGCTGATGTAACGCGCGCTCTCAAAACCGCGCCACATGCATTGTGGATCGCGAGCGATTCGTGATTCTGGCTTGCGCTAGTGGTTTCTTTGCAAACGCGCCGCTCGTCCAAAAGAGAGCCGGGGAGATTCCCGCCAAACGGCCTGTTCGCCGCCCCGTTTTTGGTGTAAAGTCGAAGCGAGCCGCCTTGCGAAACCGCGACGGAGTTGAAATCCATGGACGACCTTCTTCACTGGCGAAGCGAGTTCCCTATTCTCGAACGCACGGTCTATCTCGTCTCGCACAGCCTCGGCGCGATGCCGCGCGCAACGCGCGACCGCTTGCAAGAATACGCGGAGATATGGGCGACGCGCGGCGTGCGTGCGTGGGCCGAAGGGTGGTGGGAGATGGCGCGCACGGTGGGCGACGAAGTCGGACGGATCATCGGCGCTCCGCCCGGCACGGTGGTCATGCATCAGAACGTATCGGTCTGCCAATCGATCATCCTCTCCTGCTTTGAGCCGCAGGGCCGCCGCAACAAGATCGTCTATTCGGAACTCGAATTCCCGTCGGTGATGTACGTCTACGAAGCTCACGCGCGCACGGGACGATTTCGCGTCGTGCGCGTCCCGTCAACTGATGGCATCACCGTGCCGCTCGAGCGGATGCTCGCGGCAATCGACGAAGAGACGTTGCTCGTTCCCATTTCGCACGTCCTCTTCAAAAGCTCTTTTCTTCAAGACGCGCGCGCCATCACGCGCCGCGCCCACGAAGTGGGCGCCATCGTCGTGCTCGACACGTATCAATCTGCCGGATCCGTCCCGTTCAGCGTCGAAGAACTCGATGTCGATTTCGCCACGGGCGGCTCGGTCAAATGGTTGTGCGGCGGGCCGGGCGCGGCCTACCTCTACGTTCACCCGCGCTGGCACGGGTTGGAACCCAAGGTTACGGGCTGGATGGCGCATGCCGAACCCTTCGCTTTCGAACCGCCGCCGATGCGCTACGCTCGCGGCATCGAACGGTTTCTTCACGGCTCGCCATCCATTCCGGCCCTCTACGCAGCGCGCACGGGATATGAGATCATCAATCAGATCGGCGTCGCCGCCATTCGCAAGAAGAGCGAACGCCAGACGGAGCTGCTGATCCGTTTGGCCGAAGAGGCCGGATTTCGCCTCAACACGCCGCGCCGCCGCGAAGAACGTGGCGGCACCGTCACCATCGACGTCGAACACGGCGCCGCGGTCACGCGCGAACTCATTCGCCGCGAAATCCTCGTCGATTACAGACCGGGGGCCGGCATTCGCCTCTCGCCCCACTTCTACACCAAAGACGAAGAACTGGAGATCGCCGTTCGCGAGATCCGACGCATCTTGGAAACGCGCGCTTACGCTCAAGAAGACGCCACCAGCGCGGCTTTTTAGGCGCGCAACCAGAAAGCAGGCACGAACCATGAAAGATTCAAGCGGCAAAGACGAAAAGCGAGTGGACCAGCGGAACAGCGCCGGAAAAATGAATGCAAGGCGGCAACCGCGCGCCGAGTACGGTCACGATGCCCCCCTTTCGTACAACAAATATCTGCGCGTGCCCGATCTCATCCAACTTCAGATCTGTCTTTCCGAACCGGCGCACCATGATGAACTGCTTTTTATCACCGTTCATCAAACCTATGAGCTGTGGTTCAAGCAGATCCTACATGAACTGGACGCCGCCGCGCGGCAGATCGAGGAGGATCGGCTTTTCGCCGCTGTGCGCGCGTTGCGACGCATCATCGAAATCGAAAAGATCCTGCTCGCGCAGCTTCACGTGCTCGAAACGATGACGCCGTTCGGCTTCCTCGAGTTCCGCGACCGCCTGAAGCCGGCCAGCGGCTTTCAATCCACGCAGTTCCGCGAAATAGAGTTCACTTCGGGACTCAAAGACGAAGGGCTGCTTGCCTGCTTTGAAGAAGACGAGTTCGCGCTCGCACGGCTGCGCGCGCGGCTCGAAGCCCCTACGCTCGGCGAACTCTTCTTCGCGCTTCTGCGTCGTCGCGGATTCGATGCGCCGCCGGATGATCCGACTCTCGATGAGACGGCGCGTCGGCAAAGATACCGGCGCCGCGTGCAAGCTGTGGTCGAACTCCTCACGCACCATGAACGACTCCCGGCTGAGTTCATGCTGGCCGAGAGTTTGATCGAACACGACGAGCAATTTCAACTCTGGCGCGCGCATCACGTCCGCATGGTCGAGCGCATGGTCGGGACCAAACGCGGCACGGGAGGCTCCGAAGGAGTCAACTATTTGCGCACGACGCTGGACCAGAAGTTCTTTCCCGAGCTGTGGGAAGCGCGCACGCACCTGACGCTCGATCACGCGGAAGGGAGTTGCCCGTTTCACTCGACCGCTGAACGGCGCAACGCTTGATGCCGCTTCGCGCGGAAAAGCTTTTCCGACAATGAACAGTCGCGCTGGTTCGTGCAGGCGAATCAAACCACACATCATCCGAACCAACGGCCCATGACCTTTTCGACGGAGATAGAGATTCGGTTCGGCGACGTTGATCCGGCGGGAATCGTCTATTCGCCCGTGATCTTCCACTACCTTCACGTCGCGCTCGAAGAGTTCTTCGCCGCGCGCTGCGGCACGAGCTACGCCGACTTCGTCCAACGCGAGCGCCTCGGTCTTCCGAGCGTCAACGTGCGCGCCGAATTCTTGCGTCCGCTCGTCTATGGGGACCGCGCACGTGTGCGGGTCCGCGTCGCGCGTCTTGGCCGTTCGTCGCTCGCGCTCGCCTACACGATCGAGCGCGGGAGCGACGAACAGACGGCGGTGCACGCCGAAGTGGTGCACGTCTGCATGGATCTGGATGCGCGGCGCGCCGTTCCGATTCCGGACCGCTACCGCTCTGCGCTCGAAAAAGGGCCTTGAAACCGGCCGCAACGGTTGCGCGAGAGATCATAAACCGACGCGCAAGTCCTGCCCGCGAAAAAGGGTTTTGAAAGCGATCGCCACTTTGGCGAGAAGCGCGATTCGTCCCGACCCCCGCCCGCGAAAAAGAGCTTCGAAAGCGATTGCCACCGCGATTCGAGGCGCGGTCGACTCTTCACGCCAACGCCATCGGCCACACGACGAAGCGTGTTTCGCCGCCGATTTTCCGGCGAGCACGGCGCATTGGTCCGGCTCACACCCGAAGGTCGGCGCAACGTAATGGAGCGCGTTTTGCCGCCGATTTTTGGAAAGCGCTCTCGATTGCGACTTTCTCCTCGTGTTGAAGAGGGAAGGAAACTCAGGGCAAGGAGCCTCTTTGCTCGCAGCGATGGCCTTTTGCGCCCTCGCTCCTCCATCGAGGCGAAGGACTTCCCTGAAAAGCAGATTCCAGCAACTAGCGCGAGGCTTGCCAATGGCCTGAGCGGACAAGTCGCGCATGATGAGGACGTGCCGTCTTTGCGCTCTCGAGGCCGTCGGGCCAGCGCGTTCTAAAACCCGAAAAGAGATCAAGAAGAATGGAGGATCAAGACTGTGAAGTTCGTGAGTCTTTCTCTACTCGTCCCGACCTTGATGCTTCTCATTGCGGGCACAGTTTCGGCAGATACACTGAGTTTTGCTCCCACCCCGGCTGATCTAGAGGATCTGGACCACCACTACGTCTATACTTGGCGCATCGACAACGTGAACTTGAACGGGCAGGTGGTCACGAGCGCGACGTTGCGCATCAACAACATACGCAATTGGGACAACAACCCCAACATGCTCTTCATCTACCTTTTGGACACGGCCAAAGGGAGCGGCGTTCGTTCCTTCGTTGATGATCCGAGCTTTAGCGCGCCAGTCATGGATATCACCGATGATTTCGCCAACGCGCGCTACCACAGCAATAGCAACTGGCTGCTCGCTTCCGGCACGGGCATGACCAAACTCACTCAACAGTCTTTCCTGAAAGACTACGACCCGAACGTCCCCGGCGACCAAGGGACGAACTTCGTCTACGTTTTCACCGCGGCGCAGTTGCAAGCGTTGCAGAATTACATCCTTAACGGAAACGATTTCGCCCTCGGTTTCGATCCCGACTGCCACTACTTCAACGACGGCATCAGCCTGACGATTGAAACGCGCCCCGTGCCCGAACCGACGACGCTGGCTCTATTGGGAAGCGGGCTTGCCGGTTTGTATCTGCGTCGTCGTCGCCGGCGGACGAACTGAAATTCGAAGAAAGAGGAAGCGAAGGATCGTTCGGTTCGGTCCTTCGCGTCACCATTTTCATTCTCGTCTGCGCTGAAGCCAACCCCGCCGCGCGCTGCATGACGACGTCACGTTTCGCTTCTCATCCGCGCCGAAACTGCGGTGCGGGCATGGTAAGCGCGCGCAAAGGACCGTGATCTTTTCCGCTCTCCTGGTGCGGGTCAAACGCGATGACGAACAACGGACTCAGATGCGGCGCAGAAGCTTGTAGTCGCGCAAACGACGGTAGAGCGTCGAGGGCGAAATGCCGAGAAGCTCTGCCGCCTTGCCGCGATGCCAACCGGTCCGTTCGAGCGCGGCGAGTATTTGCTGACGCTCCACTTCATGAAGCGGGGCTGGCGTCACCGGCGTCGGCGGCAGAGATTTAACCGGCGCTCTTTTCGCTGCGCCCATCACTTCTGGCGGCAGGTCTTTCACGGTGATGCGTCCGTCGCTGGCGAGAATGAGCGCCCGTTCCAAGCAGTTGCGTAGCTGACGGACGTTGCCGGGCCAGTGGTAACTCTTCAGCGCTTCGAGCGCTTCATCAGTGAGCAGCGGCGGGTTCGGCCCGCCCAACTGTTTGAGCAAGTGGCGCGCAATCGGTTCGATGTCCTCACGCCGCTCGCGCAGCGGGGGCAAGTGAATCTCGAAGCCGTTGATGCGATAGAGCAGATCGGCACGGAAGCACCCATCGCGCACCACCGCCTCAAGGTCGCGATTGGTCGCCGCAACGATGCGCACATCAACCTGCACCTTGCGCACACCGCCGACGCGATAAAACGAGCGCGTCTCGATGGCGCGCAGCAGCTTCGACTGCAGTTGCGACGGAAGCTCCGTCACCTCATCGAGAAACAGCGTGCCGCCATCGGCCAGTTCGAACAAACCCAGTTTGCGGCCTTTGGCACCGGAGAAAGCTCCGGCCTCGTAGCCGAACAGCTCCGATTCGATCAATTCGGACGGCAACGCAGCGCAGTTCAGATCGACGAACGAACCTTCGCGGCGCGGACTCAAGCGATGTATTTCGTGCGCGATGAGTTCCTTGCCCGTTCCCGATTCGCCCGTGATCAGGACGGAGACGTCCGATTGCGCGACTCGTTCGACGAGGCGCAGACATTCACGCATCGCTTCCGAAGCGTGGATGATCTGCGGAGCTTCCGTCTGGCGGGCCAGTTGCGCGCGCAATCGCTGATTATCCACGCGCAGGTGGCGCTTTTCGGCCGCTTGTCTGACGAGCGCATCCAATTCGACGATGCGGTAAGGTTTTGTTAGGTAGTCGTAAGCGCCGAGCTTCATCGCTTCAACGGCCGTTTCCACCGTCGCGTAGCCGGTCAACATGATGACTTCCGGCGGATTGGGCCGTTCACGCACGCGGCGCAGAAGTTCCATGCCGTTCATGCGCGGCATGTTGATGTCGCACAAGAGCACGTCGAACGCTTCTTCTTCAAGCGCCTTGAGCGCCGCTTCGCCATCAGGTGCGGTGCGCACTTCGTGTCCCATTCGTTCGAGTTCTTTCTGCAAGACGAGGCGCAGATTCACTTCATCTTCCGCTACGAGCAATCGAGCCTTTTGCATAACTGTTCGAGACCGTCGGTTCGGATGATTTCGGGGGCAGGCTGCCGAAGCTTGGTCCGAAGCGGCGCTTCGTAACCGGGCCTCGGCAGTTTACCACAAAATCTTTCGACGCAGCAGTTCTTTTGCGATGAGAAGGGCGAAGAGAAGAAGCGCGCAAGGCAGAGATCAAGTTTCGACGAGCGCGGGCAGGCTGATCGTAAAGGTCGTCCCTTTGCCGACGCTCGACGCGACGTTGATGCGACCACCATGATCGGTGACGATGCCGTAACAGACGGCCAGACCCAGACCGGTGCCCCGCCCGACCTCTTTGGTCGTGAAGAACGGATCGAAGATCTTCGGCAGCGCCTCTGGCGGAATGCCGATGCCGGTGTCGCTCACTTCGATGATGACCTGCCCCTGCTCGTGGCGGGCCGACAAGCGTAACGTGCCGCCCTCGGGCATGGCATCGACGGCGTTGGTGGCAAGCGCGATGATCGCCTGCTGCAACTGCCCTTGATCAGCGGAGACTTGCGGCAACCCCTCCTGCGTCTCGACGCGAATATCTATGCGCGCATTGTGCTGTTGATGCGCCACTAGACGAGCCGCCGAGGCGATGATGGAAGCGACTGAGACGGGAGTGCGCTCGCCCGGGCGCGCGCGACTGAAATCCAACAGGCCGTTGGTGATCGCCTTGCAACGAAATGCCTCGCTTCGAATCAAGCCGAGGTACTCACGCAGATCCTCGACGCCCTTTGTGTCGCCGAAGGTGCCTTCGGCGACGCGCGCTTCGAGCGCCTCGGCGCAAGCCGAGATCGTCGCCAGCGGGTTGTTTATTTCATGGACCACCCCAGCGGCCAGACGACCGACGGCGGCCAGCTTTTCAGCGCGCGCAACAGCACGGCTCGCTTCGATGCGCGCAGTGACGTCCTCGCCGATAGCGATGACGTGCGAAATCTCTTCGCCTTCGACGCGCATCGGGATCTTGCTGACCAGCCAGTGACGTTTGGCCCCGTCGGGCGAAACGGTCTCTTGCTCGACGCGGATGATCTCGCCGGTTTCGAAGACGCGCTTGAACTCGCGCGCCAAAACTTCGCGAGGTTGTTTGGTCAATACCTCGAAGATGGTCTTCCCCAACGCCTCTTGGCGCGGAACGCCTTGTCCGCCTAGCTCGCGCGTCCGATTCCACGCGACGATCCGCAGATCGCGGTCCACGACATAGAGCGAAACGGGCAAGTTGTCGATGATGGCCTCGGTGAAACGGCGCTGCGCTTCGATCTCGGCGGTTCGAGCAGCAACTTCTTTCGCTAGATCAGCCGAAGAGCGTCGCGCTGCCGCGTAGAGCGTGGCGATATGTAGTGCCAGCGCGGCGAATTGCGCGGCGGCCTCAGCAAGACGCGCTTCGCTTTCGTTGAAGTCCGTGGCGCGATCAAAGGCGACGATGAGCGCGCCCGACGTTCGGCTGCCGAAACGCAGTGGCGTGACGTATTCGACCGCGTGCGCATCGTCGCGCAGGAGAAAGCGTCGCTTGTCCGCGAGGCGCAGCGGGGCCGTCGGCTGGCGTGCGAGCCAACGACGCAGTCGGTCCAGACGCAGCAGCGCTTCACCGCCAGCGGCACCTTCGCGGTCAAAGACGCAAGCCGTTTCGCCTTCCGGCCCAGCCGCGAACGCGGCGCACAGATTGGCGCTGGTGCCCTCGTAGGTTGCGCCCGCAACGCGGCGGATGACCTGTTCCGGCTCCAACGCGCAAAGCAGACCTCGCCCCAAGTCGGCGAGAAAGCTCAGCTCTCGATTGGTGCCGACCAGCGCTTGTTCGCGCCGCGCAGCTTCCAAATGGGCGGCGGCGCGCGAAACCAGCTCGCGCGCGGCAACCGGTTCGACGAGGTAATCGCTCGCTCCAGCAGCAAAGGCAGCTACTTTTTGTTCTTCGCTATCGCCTTCGGCCAAGATGATGATCGGCGTGCGTCGGGCCATGCTTTGCGCTCGCAACAAACGGCAGAGCGCTAGGCCGTCAACGCCTCGAAGCTCCGCCGCGAGGATGATCAGATCGCAAACCTCTTGATGAAAAACCTGCAATGCAGAAGGCGCATCCGTTGCCGTGACCACGCGGTAGCCGCTGCTTTCGAGCGCGCATTGCAGACGATGGCGCAAGCCCGCCGACTCATCGACGACGAGCACGGTGGCGCGTTCGTTGCGGCGGCCCGTCCCGTTTGCCATGCTTCCCTTCGCTCGCTATCGAGGCGCTTGTGCGCCTGAAGCTCACCAGCGCTGAAGAGACTGGCTAATTCGGATTGAAAGCGAAGCAACCGCCGCGTGTCAAGCCCCTTGTTCGCCTTCTTTCTCCCCCTTTGTCAAGGACGCCCTCATGTTCCAGCGCTCGCCTCAGCGATCTCAATTCACCGCCGAAGAAGCGAGCGAACCGCCCGATTCCCCCTTGAGACGTGCGCGCATACGCTTGCGCGCGAACTTCGCCGTGTACATCTCTTGGTCGGCGGCGACCAGAAGCTCGTCGAGCGTTTCGCCGTCGAGACCGAAACTTGCGGCGCCAATGCTCACACCGACGCGCGCGTGTTCGTTGCCACGCACGTGGAACGAAAAGTCGTGGATCGTTCGCTCGATACGCTGTCGCAGGTCGTCAACCTGCTCCGCCGTCAGATCGTGGACCAGCGCGACGAACTCATCGCCAGCGTAACGGGCCAAAAAATCGTAATCGCGCAATTGCATTTGCAGCCGACAAGCGATCTCGCGTAACAACTGATCGCCGACTTTGTGCCCGAAAGTATCGTTGACTTTTTTGAAATCGTCGAGATCGAGCATGATGAGTTGAAAGGGGCGTCCAGTGCGGCGCGTGCGCGCGGCCTCCTCTTCAAAGCGCATCTGTAAGGCGCGCGTGTTCGGTAATCCCGTGAGCGCATCGGTGAGCGCGTGCGATTCGGCCATCGCATGATGCAGGGCGTTGGCGAGCGCGTCCGAAGCGAGGCGCGCTACCGTATCGAGCAAGCGACGGTGGTCTTCCGTGTAACGATTCGGCTCCACGGCATAGATGGCCAGCGCGCCGAGCAGTCGTTCCTCTTTGCAAAGAGGCAAGACCATGGCCGAGCGATAGACGTCGTCCGAATCGAGTCCCAATCCGGCGAAATCGATCATCGGATCCAACTCGGAGACGGCGATCCTATTGGCCAACACGAACCCGATGATGCCTTCGCCCGGCGCTACGCACCGCCCCATGATGGCTGAGGCGTTGCGTCCAACCGCATGCATCGCGCGCGCGTAGTTGCATGCGTCGTCATAGACGTAAACGACGCATGTGTCAAACGGAACGATGTGACCTACCTTGTCGGCGATAATGGCAGCGGTGTCTTCAACGCGCAAAGAGGACCCGAAAGAACTGGCGATTTCGTAAAGGGCATAGACTTCGCGGTGCGCGCGCCGTATCTCGATGAGCGCCGAGGGCGCGTGGGAGACGTGTTCGTTTCGCGTGCCGACGCCGAGTCCGTGCCCCTCGATTTCGGCTTCAAAACGCGGCAGATTTTCGAGGAAGACCTCGACGACGCGCGGATCGAAATAGACACCTGAGTACCGTTGCAAAAAGTCGCAGGCTTCGCGGCGCGACTTGCCGGGTCGGTATGGCCGATCTTCACGAAGCGCATCGAAGCAATCGACCACGGCGAGGATGCGCGCCGTGATCGGGATCTGCTCGCCGCGCAATCCGTCCGGATATCCGGTTCCGTTCCAACGCTCGTGATGATGGCGAATCACGGGCACGACCGGATACGGGAAGCTTATGCTTTCGAGAAGCTGCGCGCCGATGATGGTGTGCACTTTCATCTTCTCGAACTCGGCGACGGTCAGGTCCCCTGGCTTGTTCAGGATGTGATCGGGCACGGCGAGTTTTCCGATGTCGTGCAACAACGCGCCGGCGCGCAGCGCTTCGATCTCTTGGTCGCTCAACCCGAGCGCGCGTCCCGTGCCGGCAGCGTAGATCTGTACGCGTCGCACGTGATGATGCGTCATCTGGTCTTTGGCATCGATGGCGGCGGCGAGCGATTCGAGCGTCGCAAGGTATAGCTCTTCGAGCAAGGCGGCGCGTTGCGCTGCTTTTTCGAACCGCTCGCAACAGAACCTGTAGGCCGTATAGGTCACGCCGAAGATCGCAACGGCAAGCGCCGCGTGTGCGCCATCGAAGCGCACGGTAAAGCCATCGCTCAACATAGCGACAACGACAACCAAGCCGATCGAAATGGCTGCTGCAAGCAACCATGAGACGGAACGAACGCGCAGTCGTTCCATCCTTCCGCTCGCGGCAGAGCGCTGTTTCGCGCTCCGGTCTTTTTGTGAGGTACTCTTCATCATCTCTGCTCAAGGGGCGAACAGAATCGGTCCAAGGGCCGCGAGGGATCGAAAAAGTCAGTCGCCGAGAGCGCGGCGCGGGGCAATGCGCTCCTTCGCCCTCGGCGACGGACGGGGCAAGCGGCAGGCTCATCGAACAAACGGGACTCTCGGCCTGCGCGGACAGGGTGAGCACAGCGGATCTCGAAGATGTCGCGTCGCGCGTCTTCGATCATGATCTGTCAAATCCGTGCGGCTGGTCCGGCCCCCGTGCGGTGGGTCCGTGAGCTTCGCAGTGGAAGCTGCCAGCCGCGCCTCTTCGTTAAACAAGCCCCGTGCCAGCCGCACGCCAACGCCGCGCCTCGCTCTTAATTGATTTGAAACGTTGAGTTTAGCGCTGTGGTGAAGGCTCACGTCACGACGCGCTTCGCACGCCAGCGTGCAAAATGATCGGTCAAAAAGCGATGACAGGTCAGAACGATGCGAAGGGTTCGCGCAGCGTCGGGCGGCAGTGATGTGCCACACAGATCCCTTGGCTCGAAGCGAAACGGAGAGAGTCTACCTTTCGGCCAAGCAGAACTTTTCGCGGGCGGAGACCATCCCGCAAGCGACGCGCAGGATTCGCAAATCGGCGCGCTTCGCATTATGATTGGGGCGCTCCGCAGTGAGCGACGTCGCGCTTTGCCAACGCCCAAAACCTGAGGATGTGAAGATGAAAAAGAGCATACTCTGCGTCCCGTTGACGCTCGTCCTTGTGTGCACGATGACCGCGTGGGCGCAAAAGGATCGTCTGACGCTCGATCTATTTCTCGATTGGGAGTACGTCGCCGCACCACAACTTTCGCCCGACGGACGACAGATCATCTACACGCGACGCTGGACCGACAAGATCAACGACAAGTACGAAGATGAGATCTGGATCATGAACGTCGATGGGAGTCGCCATCGGTTTCTCGTCAAAGGATCGCAACCACAATGGTCGCCCGACGGAACGCGCATCGCCTACGTCGCGCCGGGGCAGCCTGCGGGTGCACAGATCTTCGTTCGTTGGATGGACACTGGCGACACAACGCAACTGACGCGCCTTGAACGTCCGCCCTCCAATCTTCGCTGGTCACCCGACGGCAAGCGAATAGCCTTCAACATGCTCGTCCCGGCGAGCAACGCTTTCAACGTCAAGCTGCCGTCCAAACCGAATGGCGCCAAGTGGATCGATCCGCCGCGTGTCGTCGATCGTTTGAACTACCGCGCCGATGGTGCCGGTTATCGTCCCGAAGGTTTCATGCACATCTTCGTCGTTTCGGCTGAAGGCGGCACGCCACGCCAAGTGACCGATGGCGACTACAATCACGGCGCGCCTGAATGGATGCCCGATGCCGAAACGCTCGTCTTCAGCGGCGTGCGCAAGCCCGATGCTGAGTACTTGCGTAATGGCACCGAGATCTACAAGCTCTCGCTGCGCACGCGCGAGATTCGCCCGCTCACCGATCGCGATGGACCAGACGTCGAACCGACCGTCTCGCCCGATGGGCGTTTGATCGCCTACACGGGCTACGATCAAACTGATGATACTTACACGGTCTCGAAGCTCTACTTGATGAACGCCGATGGCGGAAACAAGCGCGTCTTGACGCCCGATTTCGATCGCTCGCCCGATGATCTGCACTGGGCGGCGGATGGAAGCGGCGTCTACTTTACGACTGAGGATCGCGGAACGAATAACTTGTGGTTCGTCTCTATCAACGGCGGCGCGCCGCGCCAAGTCACGCGAGGCAATCACCAATTGGTCGTGACTTCCATGGCCAAAGACGGTACGGCCGTGGGCGTGCTCGCAGGGCCGCAACAACCGGGCGATGTCGTCATCTTCAACGTTCAGCGTCCGGAGATTCGTCGCTTGACGGCGGTCAACGACGACCTGCTCGAAGGGCGTAAGCTCGGCGAGGTCGAAGAGATCTGGTACGATTCGGTCGGCGGCTTCAGGATTCAAGGCTGGATCGTCAAACCGCCCGACTTCGACCCGAGCAAGAAGTACCCGCTCATCCTCTACATTCACGGTGGGCCGCACGCGATGTATGGCGTCGGATTTAACTTCGAGTTTCAAAACCACGCCGCCGAGGGTTATGTCGTGCTCTACACCAACCCGCGCGGTTCGACCGGTTACGGACAGACGTTCGGCAACGCCATCAAGAACAACTACCCTGGCGAAGACTACGTCGATCTGATGCGCGGCGTCGATGAGGTCATCAAGCGCGGCTACATCGATGAACGCAACCTGTTCGTCTGCGGTGGTTCTGGCGGCGGCGTGTTGACGACTTGGATCGTCGGTCACACGGATCGTTTCGCCGCGGCGGTGGCGATGAAGCCGGTGGTCAACTGGTACAGCTTCGTCGGCACGACGGATGGTTCGTCTTGGTACTACAACTTCAAGAAGCTCCCGTGGGAAGATCCGCAAGAGCACCTGCGCCGTTCGCCGCTCGCATACGTTGGGAACGTGCGCACACCAACCATGTTGCTGACGGGCGAACTCGATCTTCGCACGCCCATGGAGCAGACCGAACAATATTACCGCGCTCTCAAGATGCGCAAAGTCGAGACGGTGATGGTACGCTTGAACGACGAGTATCACGGTTTCAACGCACCGCTCGGACCGCGCCACCCGTCCAACAGATTGTGGCAAATACTCTACTTGCGCGGATGGTTCGAGAAGCACCGAAAAAGATAGGGCGATGGCGTCACCACGCTTGCTGAAGATAGGCGTCATGGGATCGGCAG
>NZ_PSLQ01000024.1:0-9776 GCF_040289685.1 Pyrinomonas sp. | reverse complement strand
GCTGCCTGCCGCAGGCAGCGCTGAACTCGCGGCGCGCGCCGCGGCGTTGGGACGTGCCATCGCCGCGCGCCGCGCCGTGCTCTTGACCGGCGCGACGACCGGCATCCCGTACATCGTCGGGTGCGCGGCGCGCGCCGCAGGAGCTTTTCACCTCGGCATCTCGCCCGCCGCTGACGAGCGCGAGCACACGTCGAACTACGGCTTGCCGCTCGATGCTTGCGACGTGATCATCTACACGGGATTCGGTCTCAAAGGAAGAAACGTCGTGCTCGTTCGTTCGTGCGAGATCGCGATCTTCATCGGCGGCTCGATAGGATCGCTCAACGAGTTCACTATTGCGTACGACGAGGGGCGCATCATCGGTTGTTTGACCGGCACGGGCGGCGTCGCCGATCAGGCGGTCTCTCTTCTGCGCCTCTTTCCCAAGAAGACGACCTCGCGCGTGCTGGCCGCTTCCGATCCCGACGAACTGCTCGATCTTTGCCTGCAAGCGCACCGCGCTCAAAACGACGAGAAGCAGGGGAACAGAAGACCGTAAACGCGCCGCGCATAAGAACGGCACGGACATGAGCGATTCTCCTGTCCGGTGAATGACGTAAACGCGCCGCGCACGAAACGAAAGGAGCGCTCAGATGGATCTCGGATTGCGTGATCGTGTGGCTGTGGTCGCTGCCGCCAGCCGCGGCATCGGGTTCGCAACGGCGATGGAACTGGCGCGCGAAGGCGCACGCGTTTTCCTCTGCTCGCGCAATGCAGAGAACGCTGCCGAGGCTGCACGCAAGATTAACGCCGAAACAGGCGCCGAAGCCGTGGGCATACGCGCCGACGTCACCGACGAGCGCGAGACGCACGACTTCATCGCGGAAGTCGCCGCGCGCGCCGGTCGCATCGACGTTTGCGTGACCAACGCTGGCGGTCCACCTGCATCGACGGCTCTGCACACAGAACTGGAGACCTACAGGCGCGCCTTCGAACTCAACGCGCTTTCGGCCATCAGGCTGGCCCGCCTCACGCTCCCACATATGCGCCAACACCGCTGGGGGCGCATCATCAACATCACATCGGTCTCGGTCAAACAGCCGATCGAAGGACTGGTCCTATCCAACGCCGTGCGCGCTGGGTTGACTGGTTGGGCGAAAACGCTCGCCAGCGAAGTGGCACCCGATGGCATCACGGTCAACAACGTCGCGCCCGGCTATACGCTGACCGAGCGGCAGACGGAGTTGGCCGAAGCGCGGAGCCAACAAACGGGCAAATCCAAAGAGGAGATCATCGCGCAGTGGGCTGCGCAGGTACCCATGCGCCGCTTGGCGCGCCCTGAGGAGATCGCCGCCGCGATCGTCTTTCTCGCATCGGAGCGCGCTTCATACATCACGGGCGTAACGCTGCAAGTCGATGGCGGATACGTTCGATCCATCTTCTGAGATAGACGTCGGGATCGCAGCTCTTCGACTGAAACCTTTGCGCTGAAGAAGCGGTCAAAGATGAAGATGAACGGCGAAACAGAAGAGATCATTGCCGCGCGCGTCTCCGAACCGATCGAACAAGATGCGTGGGAAGCGGCTTCGCCAACGAAGATAACGCGCTATTGGTCCGGCGACGAAGCGCCCTCGACGCGCCACGCGCAAGCGCGCCTCGTGTGGTCGGCGGAAGCGCTTTACGTTCGCTTCGTTTGTCGTCAGGCCGAACCGCTCGTCGTCGCCGAGCGCCCGAGTTTGGACAGCAAGACCATAGGTCTTTGGGAGCGCGACGTATGTGAAATCTTCATCGCCCCTGATCCGACTCATCCTGAACGATATTTTGAGTTCGAGGCGGCGCCGACGGGCGAATGGCTCGATCTCGCCATCTTGTGGCAGCGCGACGGTCGCCAAACGGACTGGAACTACCAATCAGGGATGAGAGTTCAAGCGAACGTGCGTCGTCGCTCGACGACCATCGTCATGCACCTTCCATGGCGAGCGTTCGGACAAAGGCCAGCGGTCGGCGACAGATGGCGCGTCAACCTTTTTCGCTGCGTCGGCGCTGGCAGCGCACGCGGCTATCTCGCGTGGCGACCGACGCGCACGCCGCGCCCCGATTTCCATGTTCCAGCGGCTTTCGGTTGGCTGTCGTTCGCCGATTGATGCGCCAGCGGCTCAGTTGCGTTTGATCTCGACGGGCGGACGCGGTCGTTGGCGTTTGCGCGCCTCCTCGGTTATACTTTGCTGCTCGTCCTGCGCGAATTCACTGAAAGCTGCGTGCTTGGTAGATAAAGGCGCACGTCGGAGCAGGCCGGGTTTTGAAAAGATTTCGTAGCGGCGACGTTGAAAGCCACAGAGCGCACGCGAACAACGGCTTTCAACGCGGCAAACGTGAGCGAGAATTTCCAAGCGGTACAGGGCCGCACGTTCGAACCAACGAGTTGTCAACGCGCTTTCGGCGTCCTTGCGGCGAATGGGTCTCGTCGAGCGGCTCTTTCATGAAGAGTTCTTCGTCGCGGCCCGAAGCGAAGGGTTCGATGTGCGCATGAATCGGTCAAACGCGCGCCGTGCCTTAGCGCGAAGATCTCTGCGGTACCACACCAAACACTCCTTCGGACGAGGTCCACACAGGATGGTTCACGGCGCGTTTTGCGCCCTGCCCCGTTGGAGCGGAAGATTCACACTCCGTTTGCCACGCCCAAACAACCGCGCTGGCGGGTCGTCATCTTTGGCGCGCTCGAACGGACGCGACCCGTCGCGGTATGAGGAGAAGAGCTCTCAAAAATGTCCAAGGAGATGATCATCAGCGTCAACGGACGCGAAAAGAAGATCGCCATCATTGAAAACGGTCAGGTCACGGAGTTTTACATCGAACGCGGCGAAACCAATCAAGGAGTGGCCGGCAACATCTACAAAGGGCGCGTCATGCGTGTGCTGCCCGGAATGCAATCGGCCTTCGTTGACATTGGTTTGGAACGCGATGCCTTTCTCTACGTCTCTGATTTTTCGGATCTGTTCGACGAGAGCGAGGAATTCGATCGCATCAGCATTCCGAAAAAGGTCGAACGGACGCGCGCCGCTGAGCGCCACGCCGAGCGCAAAGAGGCTCGCACGACTCCGTCCGAAGAAGCGCCGCTCACACCGGTCGAAGCGGGACCGACCTTTGAACTTACTGATGAGAGCGAAGGAACCGTTTCAACCTTTGAGCTGGCCGACGAAGAGGAACCGGCCTTTGAAAAGACGGAAGAACTCCGTCCCATCGAAGCTGAAAATTTGACGACTCCCTTCGCCGCTGGCGCCGGTTTCGAGCGCGTCGTGGACGAAGAGGGAGCCGCAGACGAAGGCGCGCTGCTCAAAGACGCCATCGTGCAAGAAAGGATCACGGACGAGGTTCGCGCGCTGGAGTTCGACATCGAACCAACGACCACAGCTGAAGTCGGCTCGATCTTGTCGAGCGTCGCCGTCTCCTCGGCGTTCGAGCGCGTTGATGACAGCGACGCGCCGACAACCGCCGATCCGCCCGTTGCCGTTGCGTCGGAGGTGGAAGAAGCGCCCACATCGCGTCGCCGTTCGCGGCGTAAAAAGAGCGAAGCCGCCGAAGTCGCACAAGAGGAGGCGCCCGCTTCGCGTCGCGGACGGCGCAAGAGCCAAAAGGCGGAAGCGCCAGCGCCGAGCTCGCGTCGCGGTCGGCGTCGAACCGAAACGAAGCGGACCGAAGCAACGGACGAGGGGTTAGAGGATAGCGAAGCGCGCGTCTCCTCTTCGACTTCGCGCGCCGAATTCGCCCGGCGTCGTCGCCGCCGCCGCACCAAACAACAGGCAGAACCGGCAACCGACATATCCAATGGCAATGGCATTGAGACAAGCGCCAGTGAAACGGCACCGGCGGCCGTGATCGCGCCGCGCACGGACGGCGCAGGTCGCTACCAGCAACCGAGCATCACGGAACTTCTGCGCGAAGGGCAAGAGGTCATCGTCCAGATCGCCAAAGAACCGATCGGTCAAAAGGGCGCGCGTATCACCTCGCACATTGCGCTTCCCGGACGCTATCTCGTTTACATGCCGACCATCGAGCACATCGGCGTTTCGCGCAAGATCGAATCGGCCAATGAACGCGCGCGGTTGCGCAAACTCATCCAAGCCATCATGCAAGAGGAAGATGTTCCGTCGGGCGGCTTCATCGTGCGCACGGCAGGGACCGGCGTCAGCGAAGCGGCGTTGCGCGAAGATGCGCGCTATCTCGTGCGCACATGGCAAGAGATTCGCCGCACGGCTGAAAGAGTTAAAGCCCCGGCGCTCATTCATCGCGATCTCGATCTGGTGCAACGCATCTTGCGCGATCAACTGTCGGATGAGTTCACGGCGATTCGCGTCGATTCCGAAGAGGAGTATTTGCGCGTCGTCGAGTTCGTCAATCGCGTCCAACCGCGTCTTGTCAATCGCGTTAAGCTCTACACGCGCGAAGAACCGATTCTTGAAGCTTACGGCGTACAGCAGGAGATCGATAAAGCCATCAAGCCTCGCGTTTGGCTGAAATCAGGCGGCTACCTCGTCATCAACCAGACGGAAGCGCTGGTGGCCATCGATGTCAACACGGGCAAGTTCGTCGGGCGCGGCAGCAATCGTCTCGAAGACACGATCACCAAAACCAATCTCGAAGCCGTGGAAGAGATCGCACGGCAGATACGTCTGCGCGATCTCGGCGGCATCATCGTGCTCGACCTGATCGACATGGAAGAAAGGCGCAACCGTCAGCGCGTGTTGCAAGCTTTGCAAGAAGCCCTGCAGCGTGATAAGTCGCCGACCAAGGTGCTGTCGTATAATGATTTCGGTTTGGTCATTATGACGCGCAAGCGCGTCAAGCAATCGCTCGAACGTACGCTCTGTGCGCCGTGTCCTTACTGCCAAGGAGCTGGACTAGTCAAATCGCCGCAAACGGTCTGTTACGAGATCCTCGAAGAAGCGCGTCGCTTGGCGCGAAGCATGGGCGATGAGACCATCAAACAGGTGACGCTGCGCGTCAATCCGGAAGTGGCGCGCGCGCTGCGAACCACCGAACAGGACGTGCTCGCCGAAGTCGAAGAGCACCTCGGACCGGTCGACATCACGAGTGACGAGAGCGTGCATCAAGAGCAGTTCGATTTCGCTTTCGTCTGACGCTCATGAGCGAATCGAAGACGACTCGACCGAAAGCGCAGAGGGAAACAGAGCAGAAACGCCTCTGCGCTTTGTTTTGCACCTCCCATGAACGATTCGCGACGAAGATGAGCAGAAGAAACAAATGGTGGAAAGGTTTGCTCGCCGGCGGCGCGGGTCTGGCCGCGCTGGCCACCGTCAACCTCGTTGCCGCACGACGGCGCAAAACGGCGGACCCGCCCGCTGAGGAATTCGGCGGCCAGGTGGAATTCTACGGCTGGAAGCACGGCGGCATCATCTATCGCCTTGCCGGTCCAGAATCTGCCCCGCCAGTGGTCTTCGTCCATGCCATCCTGGCCGGAGCGTCGAGCTTCATGTGGCGACGCAACTTCGGCCCACTCGCCGATCGCTTTCGCGTTTACGCGCTGGATCTTCTCGGTTTCGGCTTCTCCGACAAACCACCGACGGCCCCCTACAGCGCCGATTCATACGTCGAGCTATTGCGCGACTTCTTGCGCGACGTCGTTCGGCAACCGGCCCACTTCGTGGCCAGCTCTCTGAGCGCGGCTTACGCTGTGCGCGTCGCCGACGAGCAGCCAGAATCCGTACTCAGCCTCACGCTCATCTCGCCGTTGGGGATCGACGCTTTTCATCAACGCCCCGGCATGGCCGGAGCGGCCTTTTATGGCTTGCTCCACTCACCCGTGCTCGGCACTTCGTTCTACAACGTCATTGCCAGCGAACGCAGTCTGCGCGATCACGCGCGCCACCAGCTCTACTACGATCGGAACGCGGTTGCGCCCCGACTCATCGCACACTACTACGCAATGAGTCACCAACCCGGTGCACAATACGCGATGACGGCCTTCCTTTCCGGCTACTTGAACTGCGACGTGCGCGCAAGCTTCGCGCGCCTTGTGCCGCCGGTGACGTTGATCTGGGGGCGCGACGATCGAAGCAACCCGCCTGCGCGCGCTGGAATTTGGCTTCGGCTCAATCCGCGTGCGCGTTTCGTCGTCTTCGATTGCGCCCGTCTGATGGTCCAAGAGGAGCAGGCGGAAGCGTTCAATTCTCTGCTGCGCGAAGAGTTCGCGCGTAAAAGTCTGGTCGCGGCTTAGGACACGCTATCGGCTCCTGATCAGCCTGAAGCAAAGACCGTTGATTCGAAAGCGGTTTGCCGAAGACGCCCGCTTCGGTGTCGTCCGCCTTGAAAAAGACCTCTTCGCGCCCCGCGCTCCTCATCGAACGCTCTGAGCTGCTGTTTCAGTGTCGTCTGTCATAAAGGAGCTGTTTTCACGGGTCGCCGAAATCGCCGTTGCGTTCCTCGGCGCGCGCGCTGTGTGGCGTACGCTCTTCGCTCCGATGATCGAACGTCGACGCCGTTCGCAGGGCGTCCCTGCAAGCAGCCCTTTGTGGCGCGTGCCGAGGATGAACGAAAGGCGCTGATGGCTGATGCCCAATAACCGCGCCGCTTGCGTAACGCGACCGCCGGAATGATCGAGCGCGCGTTTGATCAACTCCGCTTCGTAATGGTGCAGCTCCTCTTCGAGCGAGCAACTGCGCCAAGCATCATCGAATCCTGCGCGCTGCGTCCTTCTCAACCCAACGACGGCGACCGCCTCCGGGCGAATGGTCGCGCCATTCGCTGATGAAATGTATGTCCGCTCGATGAGGGCGCGCAGCTCGCGCGCGTTGCCGCGCAACGGCAACCGCCCGATCTCGCCGAAACACTCCTCGGTCCAGTTCAAACGCTTGCCGTATCGCTGCTCGGCCTCTTGAATGAAGTGGGAAGCGAGCGCGCGCACATCCTCGGGCCGCTCGCGCAACGGCGGGATGAACAGTTGAAAAGTCGCCAAGCGATAGAACAGATCGACGCGAAAACGTCCTTCTTCGACGAGCTTTTCGAGATCGCGATTGGTCGCCGCAACGACGCGCAGATCAATCCTCTCAGGCACGCCCGCGCCGAGCGGGCAGATTTCGCCGTGCTCGATCAAACGGAGCAGCTTGGCTTGCGCCGAGAGACTCAGTTCACCGATCTCATCGAGAAAGAGCGTGCCGCCAGTAGCCTCGCCCGCCGCCCCAACGTAATCGTTGACAGCATCGGTAAAGCTTCCGCGGCGGTGACCGAAGACTTGCGATTCGAAGAGCGTCTCGCTCAAGTTCGCGCAATTGACGGCAACGAATCGTCCGGTTCGACCGCTCCACTGATGAATCAAACGGGCAAGCACGTCCTTGCCAGTTCCGGTCTCGCCCAAGATGAGCACCGCCGAACCGGTAGGCGCGATGAGTTGCGCGTATGCGAGCAACGCCTTTGTCTGCGGCGAAGCGCAAACGAAGGCAGACTCTGCAAAAGACCTGAGACTTTCACGCGATGTCGCAATAATGCGACGCGCGCAACGACGCAAACGTTCGTGGATCTCACTCGGCGCTGGCCGCAAAAGGTCGTCGGCGCGCTCGTAGAATTCACGCAATTCCTCCGCCGACAAAGACTCGCTGAGTTCTTCAATGAGCGCGAGCGCCGCGTTTGCCGCTCGCTCGGCATCGCCGATTTCTTCTGCCGCGCTCAAAGCTTTCATGAAAGCGCTGCGTGCTTGTTCTTTTCGTCCCAGTCGGGCGAGTGCCGCGCCCTGCGTCGCGAGCGCTTCTGCAAGCAGGTATTTCTCGTCGCCGCGTTCGAGCGTTCGAATGACGCCGCGAAGAATGCGTTCGGCGTCCGAATTACGCCCTTGCGCGAGAAGCGCGCGCGCGCGCGTCTCATCGACCTGCGCCAAGCTTCCAGCGTCGCGCAAGCTATGGAACAAGCGCCGCGCTCGCTCGAGATGCGCGTGTGCTTCGGCGAACTTCCCAAGCTTGAAGAGAAGGAATCCGATGTTGTTCTCAACTCGCGCGCAGTAACGCAGATGCCCGGCCTGCTCAAAATAGTAACTCGCGGCGGAATATTCGATGAGCGCCCTATCTAGATAGGCGGTCTCCCTTTCGGAAACCCCTAAGTTGCGCATGACAAGCGCACGAGTGTTGTGAAACTTTCCTTTGAGAGTGGAAGGAATTCTTTCGCTGCTCACCAAATGTTCCGCTTCGTCTAGCGCGGCAATCGCAGCAGCAAAACGTCCAGCGGCGCGATTTGCTTCCGCAAGTCTAACAAGCGCCATCGCTCTTAATTCTTCGTCCGTCGTGCGAGACAGCGCGTCGTGTAGTATCGCGCATGACTCTTCAAATTCTCCTTGCCTCCAATAGCTCCAAGCCAGTTCTATTGTTGCTTCGATCTTTCTCCGCCGATCATCGATCGAATCGAAAAGATGAATCGCTTTTGTGATAATGTTTTTAGCCGCCTCTTGAGAACCTTTGACTTGACGCGAACTGCCCAACCAACCGGTCAGGCTTCCAACTCGAAGTAAAACCTCTCCGAGTAGTCCCGAGTTAAGCGATTCGAGCTGTGGCACGACGCCTATCCCTTGCCAAAGATCGCCAAGAACATGTGTTGCAGCTTCGTAATTGCCAGCGTCTTCCAATTCCCTAGCCTGTTCACAGCGCCAACGAATTTGCCTATCTAAGTGGAAATCTATTCTTTTATCTCTTGTCACCGTGTGGTGTCTTTCCTTCATTTGGTGAAGCCTCTTGTGTTCGATCAAGTTGAAGTTTAATTTCTGCCGCTTTGGCATTATACTGCGCTCGTTTGAGCCGCGGGTTGAACGTTCTTAACGCTCAACTCGAAAACTTGAACTGTGCAAAAGGAGAAGAGAGAATGAATGTTTTGCGCCGATTGTTAGCGGTCACAGCTCTTTCCTCCATGCTCGCGCTTGCCGTTTACGCTGGGGAGATGGGGACTGGTTACGCGCCCCCACCGCCAACCACTAACGCTGCAGGTGAGATGGGCACTGGCTATTCATCTTCACCAACCACCAGCGCTTTGGGCGAGATGGGCACTGGAGCAACTCAGACATCATCGACTAGCTCGATCGCAGAGATCCTGCTTCTCATCATCCAAGGGTTGACGCCGCGAATCTGAGCTCTCTCGACTGGTCTTTCCGACCTGAGTAGCGAGGCTCAAAACTTCAGCGTCTGCCTTCGGTGAGTTCTTTCCCGCCACCTCGCGCGGCGGACTAGGATGAGTGTTTTTCGTCCGCGCAAAACAGCCGGAACTCGATAAGCTGAAACACCCAAACGATTTCGAACCGCCCTTCTTGCTCCAGCGACGACAACGCCGCCAAAGCATCCTATTCTCTTTGCCACTGGCTGATGAGCCATTGCGAATCAAAATACGGCGCGGTTGCCGCTGCCGGAGCATCCTACCCTCTTCCCACAGGGAAAACAAGTTTTAAGGCCGCTCCGTGTTGCAACACACAAAACCCATCGAGATCGCTTCGTGAGCGCCGGCTTGCACGGCGAAGCGCTAATCGGCGACCGAGCGGATCTTCGCGACAATAGATAAAACATAAAAGGATGTTGGAACGACGTGGTGTATCGGCGATGGTGTTGCGTAAGGGAAACAGTCAACGAGCAACGCCTTTTCCGACACAGAGTGAAAACATGCGGCCTCCCTTTGTCGCGCAGCCCCATCAGTTCTTCGCCACCTCCAGAACGCGCCGCCGGGAGTCCCCGGCTTCGCGCCGTGGGGAGGAGGCGGCGCACGCCCTCTTCCATCATTATCTGGTATAATGCGAGCGTGATGGAAATTCAGCG
>NZ_PSLQ01000098.1:0-8005 GCF_040289685.1 Pyrinomonas sp. | reverse complement strand
GCCTCAGCCGGATTGCATCCAGACGGAGAGGCAATTCGCCTCCCCGTCAAAGGTGCTGCCGGGACGCACCGGGTCGAATGAGGTCGGCTCGCGCTACATCTTACGCCGCGATGTCGCCATGCGCACTTCACGGATGAAGATCACGGGTTCAGCCCGTGCGAGAACTTTTGAGCGCTTGAACGCGCGCGTCGTGCAAAGAGCCGCGAAGTCGACTCCCCTTCAGGCGAACTGCGTCCTTTGATTCGAAGCAGATCTTTGAAACGCGCAGCGCCAAACCTTTGGCAGCGATTTCAGGTTTCGCGCGAATCGAGGCGCGCGCGTAACGGCGCGCACGTTCAGCTCCGAATAGCACGCGATCGTTTTTTCGATGCGCTTTTTACGAACGTGATGCAAGCACGAAATAGCCCATCACCGTTGCCAAAGTAACGAGCACCGCGACAGGCGTAAACAGATACCCCAATCCGTTTGAGAAGCCGAGCGAAACGCCGATCATCTGCAAACTGATGAAGGCGAATAAACAAACGCTCTGCAATTTGAGGACGCGCAGCAAACAGACGGCCAAAGCGTATTGGCGAGCCCGATTGCGTTCAGTTATTTGCCAAGGATAGTTGAGCTTCTGCGGATGACGCGCCAACCAACTGAGACCAAGATAGATCAGCGAACTCAAGGCGAGAAGCAAGAGGAGCTCGGTCTTCGCGCCCCAAGCATCTGGTTGTCCAGCGAAATTGAAATGAACGGGGATCGATTCGGGCAATAAGTTCCACGTTGCCAAAAGAAGCGACGCGTGAAGCAGAAGTCCGAGAACGGCTAAAACCTCGATGATCGAACCAATAAGGGAGAGTGCCTTCGCGTTCGGCATTTGTGTGCCCTTCGTTTTGATCTGCGAACTCTCGGCTGATTTTTGCTCACAAAGCGCACGATGCCGAAGATCAACCGGCGCGCTTCGCTTTCGTCGTTTATGCTACGTCACCCAAGTGAAACAAAGCGAAGCCCCTCGTAAGAGCTTGAGCGTCTTCCAAGGTCCTCTTTCCCATATACAGATTATCAACGATGCGGCCTTGTTTAGCGCGCAAGAGATCGCAAGGAGCCGACATCCGATCGTTTTCATCGAAGAAACCCGATGACGAAGAGCGCCAGTCCGACGGCGCCGATGATCAGCGCTCCGTACCAGACGAAACGCCGTTCGACGAGCGCGGCGATGGCCGCCAGCCCGATCGAAACCTGCAACACGGTGACGACGAGTGCGAACCTGTGGTGACGTTCCAGATTCTGTTCGGCCTCGTGTTGCAAAAGCGTCCTTTCGTCTTCGAGCCGCCTCGCCTCACGCTCGATCTCGGCTTGCTCGGCGCGCAGCCGCGACGCTTCGCTCCGCGCTCGCTGTTCCGGTTGGCACCAAAGCCAACAGCTCGACTTCGCTTTCGCGCACCGTGCTCTTGATCCCTTTGGCTTGGTAGTAAGCCCATTCGTCGGCAGCTTGCGTCTGTTTGAGAACGGCTTCATCCATCTCCAGCAACGCGCGGTTGGCCAAATTGCCCGACTTGAGCGAGGCGATGGCTGCAAGCACCGCGAACAGCGCTGTCGATAGGGCCAACCACCTTTTCCAAGAGGCGCGCGCTTCGCGCTCTACCTCGGCTTGCACCTCTTCGGCGATCCGTTCGACGCTCACTTCTTTGATCTCAGTCTCTTCCACAAACTCGCCTTATTGCTCCTCCGCCAACGCGATTTTCGCTGAACGCGGCGACTTTCGGCAAGCGCGGTCGAATCTCCCTTTGACTATTTCGTAAACGAGCGGCATAGCGACGAGCGTCAGCACCGTCGCCGTGCACAATCCGCCGATGATCACAATGGCGAGCGGCTTTTGCACTTCCGATCCCGGTTCGGTCGACGCCGCCGCTGGAAGCAAGCCGAGCATGGCCAGCGTTGCCGTCATCAACACCGGACGCAGTTGTTGCTCGGCGCCGCGCACCGCCGCGTCACGAAGGGAGTTCGTCCGGCGCCGATGGTGATTGCACGCCGCGACGAGCAACATGCCGATCAGCACGGAGAAACCGAACAGCGCAATGAAACCGATGATCGCCGAAACGGACAGCGTTTGTCCGGTTAACTCAAGCGCAAGGAGACCGCCAACCGCGCCGAACGGCACGCAAAGCAAGATCAGCAGCGCATCGACAACCGAACCGAACGCGGTGCGCAGCACAATGAAGATCATCAACACGGTCAGCGGCAGGATGATCTTCAGCCGCGCGACGGCGCGCTGCTGGTTCTCGAACTGACCGGACCAGACCAAACGGTAGCCGGGCGGGATATGCACCTTTTCGCGGACAGCGCGTTGCGCTTCGGCAATGGCGCTGCCGAGATCGCGACCGCGCACGTCGAAACGGACCACCGTGCGTCGTTGGTTCGCTTCGCGGTTGATGTAGGTGTATCCTTGCGCGATCACCAGCCGCGCGACATCGCGCAATGGCACGAGCTGTCCATCGGAGGTCGCGACCGGGATCTCCCCGATGCGCTCGACATCGAGCCGCGCTTCCGGAATCAACCGGACAACCAGATCGAAGCGCCGTTCGCCTTCGACGACGCGCGACGCGACTTTGCCGCCGATGGCCGTTTCGACGACGTCCTGCACGTCGGCGACGTTCAAACCGTAACGCGCCGCGCGATCGCGATCGATCTCGATCCGCAATTGAGATTGTCCGGCCAACTGATCGTCGGAAAGCTGCGCGATTCCCGGCACCGGCGCGATGGCCGCTTTGATCTCGTCGGCGAGGCGCTGTAGCTCCGTCAGGTCGTCGCCGAAGATTTTGATCGAATTCGGTGCCCCTTTGACGCCCGAAACGGCTTCGTCAACATTGTCGGTGATCGGTTGCGAGAAATCGTAGATGACGCCTGGTATCGAGCGGAGTTTGGCCTCCATCTCGGCAACCAACCTCTCTTTGGTCATGCCGGGTCGCCACTGCTCTTTCGGACGCAGATCAACGAAGGTTTCGGCGTTGTTGACTCCAGCCGGATCGGTGCCGTCATCGGGGCGTCCGAGTTGCGTGACTGTGGTCTTGACTTCTGGGAAGGAGAGCAGAATCTGGCGCATCTTGGGCGTCAGCTCGGCTGCCGCCGCCAAGCTGATCGAGTTCGGCATGGTGGCGCGCACCCAGATCGCCCCTTCATCGAGCTTGGGCAGAAAGTCCGTGCCCAGTCGGGCGAAGGTGGTCGCGCCGAGCAGCAACGCGCTCGCAAGTACAGCAAACGTCGTCGCGCGCCTCATCAACGAGTACCTGAGTACGGGGAGGTAAACTCTGCGCGCGACCTTCATCACCGGGTTCTCGCGCTCGCGCACATGACGCAGCACGAGCGCGCACAAGACGGGCACGAGCGTCAGCGAGCACAACAGCGCGCCGAGCATGGCAAAAGAGATGGTGAAAGCGAGCGGGCGAAAGAGTTTCCCTTCGACCCTTTGCAACGTGAAGATCGGGAGCAGCGCGAGGATGATGATCACTTGCGAAAAGAGGATAGGCGTCCCCACTTCGCCCGCCGCCTCGACGATCGTGCGGTCGATTTCAACCAAATTGCGCCGACGGCAAGCCATTTTGCCGAAGACGGCTTCCACACAGACGACCGCGCCATCGACGATGATGCCGAAATCGATCGCGCCCAAACTGATCAAATTGGCCGGGATTCCGCACAGGTAACAGAGGCCGAAAGCCGTCAGCAGCGCCAAAGGGATGACCACCGCGACGACTAACGCCGCGCGTACGTCGAACAAGAAGATGAACAGGACGAGCACGACGAGCAACGCCCCTTCGACGAGGTTGCGCTCGACCGTGTGCACCGTGCGCTGGATCAGCTCCGTGCGGTCGTAGTGCGGAACAATGCGCACCCCCTTGGGCAGCGAAGCGTTCAGCTCGGCGGTCTTCGCCTCAATCCGGCGCAAGGTTTCGAGCGCGTTCTCGCCGCGACGCAGCAACACGATGCCTTCGACCACATCCGGTTTGTCGTCGCGACCGACGATGCCACGCCGCGTTCCCGCGTCGATGCGCACGTCGGCCACCTGGCCCAACCGAATCGGCGTTCCGCCACGGGCGGCGACGACGATGTTGCGAATGTCGTTCTCGTCGCGGATCAACCCGATGCCGCGCACGACGTACTCTTCGGCACCATGTTGAATGAAGTTCCCGCCAGCGTTGCCATTGCCGTTCTTCACAGCGGCGAAGATTTGCCCGAGCGTCAGATTGAAGCGGCGCAGTTTAGCCGGATCGACGAGCACTTGAAACTGCTTCGTCCCACCACCAAAACCGACCACGTCGGCTACCCCCGGCACGGCGCGGTAAGCTCGTTCGAGCGTCCAATCCTGCAACGCTTTGACCTCGATGAGCGGCATTTCGGGCGGCGCTTGAATCGTGTAGCGGTAGATCTCGCCCGTGGCGCTGGCAAGCGGCCCAAGCTGCGCCTGGACGCCTTCGGGCAAAGTCACGTTCTGCAAGCGTTCGACGATTTGCGCGCGCGCAAAGTAGTCGTCCGTACCGTCTTCAAACGTCGCCGTAACGATCGATAGACCGAAGAGCGAGATGGAACGGAGCACGGCTAAACGCGGCGTCCCATTGATCTCGTTCTCGATCGGGAAGGTGATCTGTTTTTCGACCTCTTCGGCAGCGTGCCCGGGCCATTGCGTGATCACCTGCACTTGTGTGTCGATGACATCGGGGAAGGCTTCCACTGGAAGCGCACGGAACGCGAGCGCTCCGCCAAGCGCGACCAACAAGGCGCCAGCGATGACGAGGAACTTTTGACGTAAGGCGAGGGCGACGATTCGTTGCGCGATCATCTCCGGTCCCCTCTCGCGCGAATTCAACTCCTCATCCGTTGTTCGGCATCGAGCAGCAAGCTGCCGTTGACGACCACTCGTTCGCCTTCGCGCAGGCCCGCTTTGACGATCACTTGTCCCTCCTGTTCGGCGCCCGTCTCGATCTCGCGGCGCACGAATTGGCCCGGCTGTTGCTCGACGAAGACCACGCGACGTTCGCCTTCGACGACCACAGCCGTGTTTGGAACGGTCAAGACTTCTGCGCGTGCCGCGGCTCGCAGAATCACCGTGACGAACATGCCGGGTTTGAGCAGCTCCCCTGGATTGGCGACCACGCACCGCAGCGCGATGGTGTGCTTGTCCGGATCGACCACGCTGCCGATCTGATCGACTCGCGCTGTGAAGAGGCGCGTCGGATAGGCGGCCACCTTGATTTGCAGCGGCGCACCAACGCGCACATACGCGAGTTGATCCTCGTAGATGTCGGCGTTGACCCACACCGACGACAGATCGGCGATCATGAAGAGCGGGTCGCCAGCTCCAGCTTGAACCACTTGGCCGAGCCCGACGTGCCTTTCGATGATCACGCCGCCGATGGGCGCCACCAGCGGCACGAGCCGACTGACCGCGCGCCCGCCGGAATCTAGCTGCGCGATCTCATCAGCGTTCATGCCAGCGCTCTGCAAACGCTCGCGCGCCGCTGTCACCGCCGCTTGAGCGCGCGTCAGATCGTCCTTCGCCCGCGCCTCATCGGCCTGCGCTTGCTGCAGCTCGCGCTTCGGAATCGCCTCAACAGCCGCCAAACGCTCGGCCCGCTCCCTGGTCCGCTTCGCTAACTCGAACGACGTGCGCGCCGTCGCCAGCGCGGCCAGCGCTTGCTGATAATCAGATTCAAGGCCGATGATGTCGGGCGAATCGATGACGCCGAGCCTTTGTCCGGCGCGCACGCGGTCGCCCACTTCGGCGCGTAGTTGAACCAAACGTCCGGAGAACTGCGAGAAGACCGGCGTCATGCGCCGCATGGCCACCTTGCCCGGCGTGGAGATCTCCTGCGCGATGGATCGACGCAGGACGACCTCGGTGGCAATCGCCGCGCGCTGGTCCGGCGTGAGCGCAACCGCAGGAGATGGCCCATCTTGAGCTTTGTTCCCCTGCTCGGCGGTCGCAACCCGCTCGCGCGCTCGCCACACAACCACAGCGGAGACGAGGGCCAATACCGCGAACAAAAGCGCAATCAACCAACGCCTCCTTCGCTTGGAAGACGAGCGCTGCGATGCCGCTTCTCCGCCGCTAGCCGCCTCGCTTTCGATCACCCCCTGTGCCAGCTCTTCGCCGCGCCTATCTGCTTCATCGAACCCGATCCCCTCGCTTTCGATCAACTCCTGTTCCACCACCTTCTGATCCATCTCGGCTCTCCTGCGATCTCGTTTGACGGCGGGTTAGTTGAGAAGCCGCGCACCGGTCGCGTACTCCAATTGATAAAGGCTCATCAAAAGATCGTAGCGCGCTTGGTTGTACTCGATGCGAAGTTGGTTGTAAGCGCGCTGGGCATCGAGAAAATCGATCAAACCGCGCGCCCCCTCGCGATAAGCCGCTTCCTCCGTGCGTCGCACCTGCTCAGCCGCGACCAGAACGTCGCTGGTGAAAGCGCGCAACCGGTCGCGGCTCGTGCGGTAGGCGATGAAAGCTTTCTCGACCTCGGTCAGAGCTTGCGTTTCGGCTTGGCGCAACTGTGCCTCGGCCTGTAATTCAAGCGCCGTCGCTTGCTCGATCGCGGTGCGCGCGCGCGCTCCGACTTTGAGCGGAACGCTCAGGACCACGCCGAAGGTGTTGTCGCTGCCGGTGCGCGCATACTGCCCGCCGACCGTGATGTCGCGCGCTTTGGAGGCGACCGCCAGCTTCACGCCGACCCGAGCTGCTTCAACCCCGAAACGCGCCGCTTGCACGTCGGGCCGATTGGCTAGCGCCAATCGGCGCAAGTCGTCGATCCACAACAACACGGGGATGATGTCGAGATCGCCCTCGATGGCGTTCAAATCGGCCTCGGCATCGCCGCCCGCACGTCCGCCGATCAACCGCACATCCGCTCCCGAAGGCGCATCGCCAGCGCCAATGAGATTGAAGACATCGCGCACCGCCTGCTGGTAAGATTGCTCGGCAGCGACGGCGTCGCGCTCCAGCTCGAACCGCTGGATCTCGATCCGCCGCAGATCCACGCCCGCAGCGTAACCTTCTCGGTATTGGGCGCGCAGCACTTGCGCCATGCGGTCGAAATGAGCCAAGTTCTCGCGCGCGACGCGCGAGTTTTCGCGCGCCAACACGGCGTTGAAAAAGGACTGCCGCAACTGGAAGAGCTGCTGACGCAGAGCGTCGCGCCATTGCGCTTCAGCCAAACGCACGTTCCACTCGGCTTGCGCGACGCGCAGCGCGCGCTTGTCGCCACGCTCGATGAGCTGGTCCACTTCGAACGTGTAAGTTGAGTTGGCGGCGGTGTTGTCGCCCGTGCTGAAGAGCAGCCCCGGACGGGTGAACACGCGCGGCAACGCAAGCTGCGTCGCGCTCGCCGTCAGCGTCGGCGTTGGCCGCAGTCCGGCTGCCGTGCGCTGCGCGCGCTGCGCGTCGAGATTGCGCTGCGCAGCAAGCAGGATTGGATTGCGCTGCATCAGCAACTCGGTTGCTTTCGCCAAAGAAAGCTTGGAAGGCGGCATCTGTGCGCGCGCGCTGGTTGCAAGCCCCAAAGCGAGCAGTAAGATGACCTTGATCTTCGCGCCAAACAACAGCCGATCGTTCACCGCTGATTCTCTTTCGGGTCGCCTTCAGAAGCTTCGCGCGCCCGGCGCTTTGCATATCGAAGCATGCAAGCCGAGCGCGCGTTTCGCCGAATCGACGAACGGAGAGTGTAGAGAACGTACGATGAGCCGCAGATGAAAGAAGGATTAAAATCTTTTCATCGAGCGAAGAGCGCAAACGATGAGCCGCAAACGGTAGGAGGATGAAGATTCCTTCATCCGTTCAACCGACGTCGGTGCCTCTTGCTCCAAGCCCGCTCGTCGCCCGGTTGGATGAACTCAGATGCAAAATCCAAAAATTTGGATCGAGGATCATCAACGCATGGTGGCTCTTTGTGCGAAATCCAAAAATTTGGATCGCCATCCAATTTTTTGGATGCGAACTCGCCCGCCGTCGCCTGCGACGAGCGCTCACATCTCA
>NZ_PSLQ01000097.1:0-8022 GCF_040289685.1 Pyrinomonas sp. | reverse complement strand
GCAGCACCCGATGAAGCGCGCACACGCTCGGATCACCTCCGGGAATCCCCCGGCTTTAGCCGTGGGGAGGATGTCAAGCGAAGGGAAAAGTCTAGCCCCTGATCGCGCTTAGCGGAGCCACGTGCGATCAGGGGCGATCGTTTCGTGCGGCGCGCCTTTCACCCGCTTGTGACGAACCTTTCCTCTTGCGCGCGCGCGTCGCGCGGGACGCGCATCACCGTTTCCGCAAAACGCTCCATCTCCTCTAGCTGCGGACTAAATTGAAGCAGGAGCAGATCCACGCCGACGGCTTCGAAGGCATCGATCCTTTCTGCGATCTGTTCGGGCGTGCCGACGAGACCGGAGCGCAATCCGCGATTCGACACCGAATAGTCTTCGAGCGAGACGCGCTGTTCGAGCCGTGTGTTGGCGAGCCATTGTTGATAATTCGCGTAACCGGCAGCCGATTGGCGAACGTCCGTGATGCGGCGTAGCTCGCGTTGCGCCTCTTCTTCCGTGTCGCGCACGATCACGTAAGCGGCGACGCCGAACTTGAGCGCTGGCAGCCCGTAACGCGCGCGCCGCGCAGACATGTCCGCGATCTTGCGCCTGATCTTATCGGGCGGATCGCCGTGCATCACGTAAGCATCGCACAGACGCGCAATCATCTCTTTGGCCGCTTCCGATTCTCCGCCAGCGTAGATGGTCGGGCGCGGGCGTGACAGCGGCTTCGGTTGCAAGACGGCATCTTCGACCTTGTAGTAACGCCCTTCAAACGAGAAGTGGTCCTCTTTCCACAACCGGTCCACCAATTCGATCCATTCCGCCGTGCGCGCGTAGCGATCATCGTGCTGCTCGAACTGCACGCCGTACTTGCGCGCTTCTTCGGCCCACCAAGAAGCGACGACGTTGAGCGAGAGTCGCCCGCCGCTGATGTGATCGATGTTGGCCGCCTGCTTGGCAAGCAGCGCCGGGTTGTGGAAGGTCGGGCGCACGGCGACCATCAGTTCGAGTTTTTCGGTGACAGCCGCAAGCGCCGCCGCCGTGGACCAGGCGTCAAGCGAAGGGGCGTCCACGCCTTTGATGTCGTTCAGGTTCAGTTCGGCGATGAGCGTCAGATCGTATCCAAGCTCTTCGCTTCGCCGCGCGAGCTTGCTGACGTAAGGCCAGCTCGCTTCCATCCCTTCGTCTTCGACGTTGCGCAGCCAACCGCCGAAGACCGGCAACCAGTAACCGTAACGCATTAGCCTGCCTCCGCCACGAGAAAATCGACCAGCTTGGCGAAAGGATCGAACCCGATGACGCGCGGCGCGTCGGCGACGAAGTTCGATAGCGCGTTGATGTCGTAATAGAGCACGCGCCCATCGCGATCATCAACGACGTACTCTATACCGCCGACATCCAGATGCGCCGCTTGCGCGATCTGTTCAACCGCCGCGATCACTTCCGTTGGCGGCGTGTAACCTTCGACGCGAAGGCCGGTCCGGGGCGCATCCAACGGACATGCGCTGCGCTCCAGCTCGACGCCATCGGTCGTCTGGCAAGCGTCAGCCGGACAGAGATTGAAGTTGTCGGCGGATGAATAGACGTTGATGGCGTAAAGGTAGCGCCCGCCGAGCGTTTCGACCCGCGTGATGTGGCGGCCACGCGCCGGAATGAACTCCTGGACGAGCGCCGTCCCATCGATGCCGAGATCGAGCCGTTCGTTTTCGACGGCGCGCAGAAGCTGGTCCAGCGAATCGTAACGCACCATCCCCGCGCCGCTCCCGCCGACGTTGGCCTTAACGATGAGGGGAAAGCGCAGCTCGCGCGCTGCTTCCGGCGCTTGAGCGGCGCAGTTGATCACATGGGCGCGCGGCGCCTCCAACCCGAGCGAGGCGAGAAGCTGCAATTGCCGCGCTTTTGAAATCTCGTACCTGAAAGCCTCCGCCCCGTTGATGACGCGCACCCCTGACCGCTCAAGGTGTTCAAGCAGCCCGAGCGTGTAGAAGATCGCGTTGCCGCCGCCGCGCAGATAGGCCGAAGGACTCATCCGGTTGAAGAAAAGGGCGTACTCTTTCGCAATCGTCTGCGGATCGTAACGGTGGCAGCGGGCATCGACCCGCGCATACGGAATCGCGCGCCGGTCCAGTTCGGCGAAGAGCGGACGAAACCAGTCCGGATGCTCGTAGAAGATGGCGATCGGTCTCTCGTTCGGGCGCACTTGGGGAATGGCTCTCCTATGTGTCGTTATAGCGAACGGTAAGTCTAAAATAGCGGACGCTGGGTGTCAAGCCGCGAGGGCGGCTCCGGCAGCCAAGCGTCGTCGCGCTGCAGTTCAGCGCTCTCTTGTCGGATCAAGAAGCGCACGCCCGGCGCTTTGGCGGACAGCCGACCTGATCTTGCGGGCTTCTTGCGCGAGCGGCTTTCGAGTGGTGGCTTGGGGCTTTGGCGCCGGTAGCTTCAACCTCTGGTTCAGCAAGTGTCAGCCATGGAGAGAGGGCAGAGAAGGAGCCGTGAATATTCGCGTTCTTCTCCGTGTTTCCTGTTTCTTTGCGGCGACAGGATTTATCGAGGTCTCTCTTCCGAGTCCCATTCGTCTATGATCTTGCGCGCGATCGAGCGAGCTTCTTCGAGCGGCTCCGTTGCGAGGCAGTTGACCAAACCGATTTCGAGCGCTTCGCGCGCGGCGATTCGGCGCGCCGTTAGGATGATCTCAAGGGCGCGCGCTGGACCGATGATGCGCGGCAGGCGTTGGGTGCCGCCCCAGCCTGTGATGATGCCGAGCGCGACGCCCGGATGAGCGAAGATCGCTTCTGGCCCAGCCACGCGCAGATCGCACGCGAGCGCGAGGTCCAATCCGCCGCCCATGCAGTAACCGTTGATCGCCGCGATGGTCACTTGCGGCGCCTCAGCGATTCGTCGCATCAGCCGTTGACCGCGATGGGCGAAATCGCGCGCCGTCGTTGACGTCAAGCTCAGTAGCTCGCGTATGTCCGCGCCAGCGGAGAAGACGTCGCCCGTTCCGGTGAAGATGATGGCGCGCACGTCTCGCCGCGCCGTAAGTTTCGAGAGCGTCTCTTCAAGCTGCGCGCGCACGTTCTCCGAAAGCACGTTCCGTTCGGCGGGACGATTGAAACGGACGACGGCGAGAGGCAGGTTGAATTCGGTGACGATGAGCGAAACCCTATCTTCTCGCATCTCGGCGTTCAACTGAAGATCGAATGCACAGGCGCTGGGTGTCCCGCTTCGATGTGCATCTCGGCGTTCAACGAAGGTCAGGTGCGTGGACGAACGTTCTCGCGCAGGAATTTGATGATCTCCTCGGTCGAGGTGCCGGGCAAGAAGACTTCGGCGATGCCCTGTTCTTTGAGTCGCGGGATATCCTCTTGCGGAATGATGCCGCCAACGATCACCAGACAATCGTGCATTCCGCGCTCGCGCAGCAACTCGACGATGCGCGGGCACAAGGTGTTGTGCGCGCCGCTCAAGATCGAGATGCCGACGGCATCGACGTCCTCCTGTGCCGCTGCCGCTGCGATCATCTCTGGCGTCTGGCGCAGACCAGTGTAGATCACCTCCATGCCGGCATCGCGCAGCGCGCGCGCGATCACCTTCGCTCCGCGATCGTGCCCATCGAGTCCGGGTTTAGCGATCAACACACGTATCTTCCGTTCGCTCATAAACAGAATCCTCGACGCTCCACGCAGCTTGAAGTTCTGGGTCGTTTCAACGGCGCTCACAGAGATTGCGGTCTCGCACTGCGCTTGCGCATCCGACGGCTCGCGTAAGGCATTCGCGTCGCATCCGTCGGCAACTTTTGAGCGGGTTCCCAAAGGCGCTCTTCGAACGCGATATCTATTCGCTGGCAGAGTCTTCGCTCGGCGTCTCGATGCGTCGGTGCGCGCTGCGAGCGCCTTTGATTTGCGCGCGTTTATCTCGTGCAGAGCTATGGCGTTTCGGCTTCGAGCGCTTCGCAAAGTCTGCGTCGCTCTTCCGGCGTGAGCTGGCATACCGCTTCTTCGCGCAAAAGCTGCAGTTCAGACGTGAACTTCATAGCTTTTGCCGATCGCGCTCATCGCCCGAGGTTCGCACGCGCCGCATCTTTCAGAAAGCTGGCTCTTCGTACACGCCGTAGACATCTCGCAACGCAGCGCAGATTTCGCCCAAGGTGGCGTAGGCGCGCACGGCTTCGAGCGTCGCGGGCATGACGTTCTCGCCGCGTTCAGCGGCGCGCTTTAACTGGTCCAGCGTGCGGGCCACTCGTCCGCGATCGCGCCGCGCGCGCACCTGCTCGAGGCGCGCGACCTGCCGATCGCGCACGCTCTCGTCGATCACCAGAATGTCAACCTTCATCGGCTCTTCTTCCATGACGTATTTGTTGACGCCGACGATCACTTGATCGCCGCGCTCGACCGCCTTCTGATACTGATAAGCCGATTCTTGAATCTCGCGTTGCGGAAAGCCCTTCTCGATCGCTTCGACCATGCCGCCCATCTCGTCGATCTTGGCGAAATACTCGTAAGCCCCATCCTCCATCTTCTTCGTCAAGGCTTCGACGAAATAGGAACCGCCGAGCGGATCGACCGTGTTGGCAACGCCCGTCTCTTCGGCGATGATCTGCTGGGTGCGCAGCGCGATCAGGGCGGCTTGGTCAGTCGGGAGCGCGAGCGCTTCGTCGTATGCGTCCGTGTGCAACGACTGCGTTCCGCCGAGCACGGCGGCGAGCGCTTGAATCGCCACCCGCACGATGTTGTTCAAAGGCTGCTGAACGGTCAAAGAGACGCCCGCCGTCTGCGTGTGGAAGCGGAGCGTCATCGAACGCGGGTCCTGCGCGCCGAACCGCTCGCGCATGACTTGCGCCCAGATCTTGCGCGCCGCTCGGTACTTTGCGATCTCCTCGAAGAAGTCATTGTGCGCGTTGAAGAAGAAGGAGATGCGCGGCGCGAAGCGATCGACCGCAAGGCCAGCGCGCACGCCCCACGCGACGTATTCGATGCCATCGCGCAGAGTGAAGGCGAGTTCTTGGAGCGCGGTCGCGCCCGCTTCGCGTATGTGGTAGCCGCTAACTGAAATCGGGTTGTACTTCGGGACATGTTCGGAGCAGAACTCAAAGGTGTCGATGACGAGCTTCATCGCCGGACGGATCGGATAGATCCACTCCTTCTGCGCGATGTACTCTTTCAAGATGTCATTTTGCAGCGTCCCGGAGATCTTCTTCCAATCGGCTCCTTGCTTTTCGGCGACCACCAAGTACATCGCTAAAAGAACGAAGGCTGGGGCGTTGATCGTCTGCGAAACCGTCACCTGTTCGAGCGGGATGCCATCGAAGAGCACCTCCATGTCGGCGAGTGATGAGACCGAAACGCCGCACTTTCCGACCTCGCCTTCGGACATCGGCGAATCGGCATCGTAGCCCATCAGAGTCGGAAGATCGTAGGCGACGGAGAGCCCGGTCTGCCCTTGCGACATCAAGTACTTGAAGCGGGCGTTGGTCTCTTCAGGCGTGCTGAAACCGGCGAACTGGCGCATGGTCCAGAGTTTGCCGCGATAGCCGGTCGGATGAATGCCGCGCGTGTAGGGGAACTCGCCAGGAAAGCCTATGTCGCGCGCGAAATCCACCTCGGCCAGATCTGCCGGCGTGTAGAGCCTTTTGACCTCTTCGAGCGAGACCGTCTCGAACCTCTTTTTGCGCTCCGGCATGCGACGCAGCGCTGGTTCCAACGTTTCGCGCTCCCAGCGTTCGACCATCTCTTGTTCCGGCGTGATTAGTTGCTTCGACATAGCTTCCCTTTCGCGCGTTGCGGTTGTTTGCGAAGCGATATTAGTGGACGCCGACAAAGGGTGTCAACCGAGCGTTAGAACGCGCGGGCGGCGGTCGCATAGTCTGGCGAGGCGCGCCAGAGAAGAGCGCAGACGCTGAATTTCGCGCGGCAAAGGCAGAGACGTTGTGGCAGCTCAAGGGCGAGGCGGTAACCGGCGAAGGCCGTATGACAAACTTTCGCTGCGCCGTCGCCGGATGCGAGATCGGCAGATCGAATCGGTGACGACTTCGATCTGCCGATCTCATGCGCCAGAGTCCGGCCAGCATCCGGAGGGAGCTTTCATTCCACGGGGAGGATGATTTCGTTTTGACGCACCATGTTCAAACGCTCGCGCGCGTAACGCTCAACGGCGCGCGGATCCGTGCGCAAGCGTTCGATCTCAGCGCGCAACTGCGCGTTGCCTTCGCGTAGAGACTCGACCTCAGCGCGCACGCGCTCGTGTTGCGCGGTTGCGGCGCGCAGTTCAGCATGTGTGCGCGTGTTGACCGAAACGCACAACGCGAAAGCGGCCAGCATGATCATGGCGAAGAAGGCCCACGAAGGGAGAAAGCGCTGTTGCGTTGTGCGCACGCGCTCTTGCGTGCGGACCGTTGCGCCGAGCGACGGCGCAGTTAAACTCCTTTGCAACGGACGTTGCGCGATCAGACGTTGGTCATTCCAGTAAGTATTTGCGACCCTGTTCAAGGAGCACCTCCAAGTCTCGTTCGGATTCGGATTCAGCGTAGATGCGGATCAAAGGTTCAGTGCCGGACGGACGCATGAGCAACCATGCGCCATCCTCGAAAATGAACTTCACGCCATCGAGGCGGTTGATCTCGGCGACGCGACGCCCGCCGATCTGTGCCGGATCGTACCGAAGCTTTTCGGCCAGCGCTTTTTGCACCTCGGGCGTCGTGCGCATCGCCGTGCGACGCGAAACGACGCGCCCAACGCGGGCGTAAAGGGCTTCGAGTTGCTCGCGCAACCCAGCGCCGCGTGCAGCCACCGCTTCAGCGGCGAGCAGACAGGCCAAGATGCCGTCCTTCTCCGGATAATGGCCGCGGATGGAAAGCCCTGCTGATTCCTCGCCGCCGAGAACGATCTTGTCGGCTGAGATCAACTCGCCGATGTATTTGAAACCAACCGGCGTTTCATAGACCGGCAACCCGCGCGCCTGTGCGACGCGGTCAACCAAGTGCGAAGTCGCCACCGAGCGAGCCACGCCGCCGGTCCAACCGCGCGATTCCACCAAGTAGTCGAAGAGCAGAGCGATGAGCTGATTCGGCGTGATGAACGTTCCATCGCCATCAAGCACGCCGAAACGGTCGGCGTCGCCATCGGTGGCTAATCCCAAGACGCAGTTCTGTTCGCGAACCAACACGGCGAGTTCCTGCAGGTGGTCTCGGTCAGCTTCGGGCGCACGCCCGCCAAACAGCACGTCGCGCCAATCGTGCAGCGTGATGACCTTCAGTTCATGCCGGCGTAGCAGCTCGTCCAAGTAACCGCGCCCCGTGCCCCACAACGCATCGTAACCATAAGAGCCTCCTGCGCGCTCGATCACGGCAAATCTGACCTTGCCGCTGATATCGGCGAAGTAGTCCGGACGCGGATCGTGCTCTTCGATCCGCCCGACGCGCGATGCCGACACCGCTTGCCGCGTCTCGTCAGCGATCAGTTCCTCTATGCGTCGCGTGATTTCGGGAAGCGCTGGCGCGCCGTTACCGGTGGAGAACTTCATTCCGTTGTACTCAGGCGGATTGTGCGATGCCGTGAAGTTGATCCCGCCCGCTGCCCTATGTTGACGGATGACGTGTGAGATGACAGGTGTCGGAGTCGGCCCTGAGCACTTCAACACGTCGAAACCGCAGGAAGCGATCTCTTCGGCGCAAAGCTCCGTGAAACTCTCCCCCAAAAAGCGCGTGTCGTGCCCGACAACGAGCAGCGTCCGCCGCTCGCCGGATTCGAGCAAATAACGACAGATGGCGCGCGCAACTCGACGGACGTTGGCAAAAGTGAATTCGTCCGCCATGATCGCACGCCAGCCCGAAGTTCCGAATCTGATCGCCATGCCCACTGCTTTCATTGAAGACGATTCAACACGCGCCTGTTTTCAGCGCTTGAACTCCGAAAAAGACGCGGCGTTCTTTCCAAAGTCCCCGTATCTCCATAATTGACCGGCCTGAACGCTCGATGAAACATTGTTGATTCGATTTCGGCTTCGTTGGTCTGCTCCGGCCCAATATTTGGGGCAGACGTTGGG
>NZ_PSLQ01000096.1:0-8111 GCF_040289685.1 Pyrinomonas sp. | reverse complement strand
CGCGGCGGCCATTGCGCAAGGGTTGGCGGAAGCCGCCTCCGCCAAAGATGCGGACGTGCGACGAGAAGCGGAGGGCGCGTTGCGTGCCGCGCTCGGTCGCGCTGGAGCGGATGTGCGCGCGCGCCCCGCGTTGTTACGCGCGCTGGCGGCGTTCAACCCGTCCGACCTCGATGCCTTGCTGCGCGATGAGTTGCACGCTGAAGACGTGATCGTGCGCGCCGCGGCGGCGGAACTCCTCGCTGCGCGTCCGCCCGATGCGAATAACGAACGCGCCTTGATCGCTGCTTTGCAGCGTGCTTTGAGCGACGAGATGAACGATGCCGCATTGCGCGCGCTCGACGCTTTGGCGCGACAGCGCACGGCGACGGCGGTTGAAGCGATCAGGTCAGCGCTTCGGGCCAAAGATCACCTCATCAGGCGGCATGCCGTTTCGCTTCTCCACGGCGAGAGCAGCCGTTTGATCGGAGAGGCCGAAACGCGCTGGACCGAACGTGACCTTCGGCGCGCCGTCGAGCGTCGTTGGGCGCGCGCGCGAGTCACAACCGAAAAGGGCGTCTTCGTCATCGAACTTCTACCGCGCGAAGCGCCGTTAACGGTGGAAAATTTCATTGCGCTCGCTCGACGGGGATTCTTCAACGGCTTGACGTTTCATCGCGTCGTTCCAAACTTCGTCATTCAAGGGGGAGATCCGCGCGGCGATGGCGAAGGAGGCCCAGGTTACCAGATTCGGTGCGAGATCAACATGCTCTCTTACGGGCGCGGTGCCGTCGGCATGGCGCTTGCCGGCAAAGACACAGGAGGCTCGCAGTGGTTCGTCACCCATTCGCCACAGCCACATTTGGACGGCGGCTACACGCTTTTCGGACAGGTGGTGAGCGGAATGGAGACAGTGGATGACATGGTGCGTGGCGACCGCATCCTGCGCGTCGAGATCGAACAAGGGCGTGCGCCGCACGCGAAAAAGAAGCGCGCGCGTCCATGAAGGTTCGAGCCTGATTCGCTGACGAACAGCGCGAAAGCTCTGGCCTTTCCGACGGAAGAAGGTCAGCGGCGATCAGCATGACGACCAAGTTTGGCGCGTAGGCGGGATCGCCCGTTGAGCCTTCGAATCGAGCCAGCTCAAAGGATGGGCGCTGGGGTTTGGTCGTGAGCGGAATGTTTCTCATCCCGATGCGCATGAACTGCAAAATCGTAGGCGCGTCTTGCTTGCTCGCGCTGCTCGTCGGTGCTGCGGCCGGGGAGAAGATGGCCGCTTTGCCGAACCGTTACGCGATCAAACTACGAATAGACCCGACGGCAAGACGCTACGTCGGACAGCAGCGCGTGCGCTGGACCAACATCGGCACGCGTCCGGAGACGACCCTCTACTTTCATCTCTATCCCAACCTGCGCGCCGATGAGGAAACGGACGAGGCCGCAAGTCCGCGGCTGTACATTGAGCGCGTGCGCGTGAAAGGCGCTGAACGACCCTTCGCCCTCGTCGATCGCGCGACATCGCTTCGCATCCCGCTGCCGCAACTGGTTGCGCCCGGCGAGAGCGTCGAAGTCGAGATCGAGTTTCGCGGCACTTTTCCGGATGTGGATGGGGAGGAGACGACGCTGCTGGCCCATCTCGTCAACCAGATCGACGCCGTCTGGCGCAATAGGCGCGAGCAGTTGAGCGGACGTCACCTGCATTTTCGTTCCGGCGATACGGTGCTGCTCGGCGCAGGCTATCCCGTGCTCGCTGCGCGCGAAAACAACGGATGGTCGCGGCGCGTTGAAGCGAGCGTCGGCGATTTCGTTCATGCCGAGGTGGCCGATTACGAAGTCGAAATAGAGATGGAAAGTACGCCCGAAGCGGAGATCATCACGTCTGGCGAAGAGAGGGCAAAGGGAAAGTTTTCGGGCAAGAGCTTACGCAACTTCGCCATCCTCGTGGGGCGCGGTTGGCAGAGCGAGGAACGCGCTGTCGGCGACTTGCGCCTGCGCTCGGTCTTTCGGCTTGGGCGGCAGAGGGTGGGGCGCCGCGCGCTCGACGTGGCCGCTGCGGCTGCGCGCCTTTACGCGCAACGTTTCGGCGAGCTGCCGCTCAAGTCCTTGAAGATCGTCGAGGCGCCTTTGATCGCCGGTTTGGGGCACGCCGAGTTCTCCGGCTTAAGCGTCGTCGCTGCCGCCTTCTATGTCGATTTCGATGCGCCGCAAGCCAGAGCTTTGCCCGACATGGTTCGCGAACAGCGCGCATCTTTCGAGGAGAGTCTGGAGTGGACCATCGCCCACGCGGTGGCTCATCAGTGGTGGGGAACAGCGGTCGGGAGCGACCCGCAACGCACGCCCGTTCTCGATGAGGCGCTGGCCAACTGGTCTGCGCTCTTCTATTTCGAGGAGAACTATGGCCCGGAACGCGCTGCGCTCGTCGCTGATGATCAACTGCGCGGCGTCTATCAACTCTATCGAACGTTTGGCGGCGAAGATCTGCCCGCTGACCGCGCGGCGCGCGCCTACCGCAATTCGTTTCAATATGCCGCCATCGTCGAAAGCAAAGGGGCGTTGATGTTCGCTGCGCTTCGTCGTTTGCTGGGCGATGCGCGCTTCTTCGCCGCCTTGCGGCGCTACTACCATCAGCACCAGCAGCGCATTGCGGACCTAAACGACCTGCGTTCGGCATTCATGGTCGAAGCCGCATCCGATCAACGAACCGCCGTCGCGCGGCTCTTCGAACGTTGGCTAGTAGGGCGCTTCGGTGACGAAGACATCGGGCCGCCGAACGTGACTCTCGCCGTCACGCTCGGCCTGCCCGCAGCAGGCGCAAAGAGGGACGAGGCGCCGAACGCTTTCGCGCGTCTCGGCAAATTCTTCTGGCGACAGATTACGAGGATCAAATGATGAGCGATTCTTTGGCGGAGAGAGAACGGACTTTGCCTCGAAAAGAAAGGACGCGCGCCGACGCCAGCCAGCACCTCGAAAGGCTCGCTTGGTTGCTCGATGATCTCATCAGAATCCCCGTTCTCGGTTGGCGCATCGGCTTAGATGCGATCCTCGGTTTGATCCCGGGCATTGGCGACGCGGCGACGTCGCTGGCCTCCATCTACATCCTCCTTTCAGCCGTTCGCTTCGGCGTGTCCAAGATCACGCTGGCGCGCATGGGATTGAACATCGGCATCGACTACGTTTTGGGAGCAGTGCCGCTAGTCGGCGATCTGTTCGATGCCAGTTGGAAATCGAACCGCCGCAATCTAGATCTCCTGCGTCGCCATATGCAACTTCCCGGACATAACGCGCGCCGCGCGCGCATGAGCGATTGGCTCTTCGTCACTTTGATCGCGGTCGCGCTCATCGGCTTGCTCTTCGCTTCGTTCTTCGTCGCCGTATACGCGCTCAGTCGCCTCGCGCGTTTGGCGGATTGATTTCGAGCGGGCGCACGGCTTGGAAGTGGCACTTGCGTGCGCCAACGACGAATGGTCCGTTCGGCGCGAACCTTCGAGCCACGGCTCGTTAGAGCTCAGGGTGGCGACGCGCAAAATCGACCAGCGCGCGAACATAAGAGGCGAACGGCGGGCAGGATATGCCATGCGGATCGAGAAGCGCGCGTGCGCGCGTTGTATCATAAGTCTGTTCGATGAAGAAATATGGGACGCCAACGCGCGGCAATCCTGTGATCGCCTCCGAGAAGGGGAGTTGCAAAGTCGAACGCACAAGCGTCGGCGGCACGTGCAAGCGCGAGCCGTGACCGGCCACGGCTTCGGCGATGGTTTCGAAAAGATCGTAGGTCGTCAGCGGATCCGGATCGGCAAGGTGTACGGTGGCACCTGCGGCGCGTTCGTCGTTGGCCAGCGTCGCCATCGCTCGCACGACGAAATCGACCGGCACGACGTTGAGCCGCACGCGCTTGTTGCCGATGTTGACGAGCGAGAGAAGATCCGGCTGCATCAAGATGTAGTTGATGAGGTAATAGATGCCATCGTACTTGGCGGTTTCGCCCGTTTGCGAATCGCCGCAGACGACCGATGGCCGATAGATGGTCACAGGTAAGTCGCGCCTGAGCGCGGCGACTTCCACTTCGGCCAAATATTTCGATTCTTCGTAGTAGTTACGAAATCCCGCTGAGTGGACGAGTTCGTCTTCGCGGATCATGCCGCGGCGCTTGCCCGCGACGTAACAGGTCGAGACGTAGTTGTAGCGCGCAAGGTTCTGCAGGTCGAGGGCGAACCGGTTGACGTTGCGCGTTCCCTCGACGTTGACGCGCATGGCCGTCTCGCGATCAACGGCTAGGTCATATACAGCCGCTAGGTGGAAGAGCGTCGTCGCCTCGCGGCGGGCGCGTTCGAGTTCAGAGGCGCGCAAGCCCAGATTCGGTTCCGTGATGTCGCCCGCAAGCAGCTTAAATCGTCCCTTGGCATTGGGCGCGCGCGCTTCAAGCCGCACGAGTTGTCGGTGGGCGCGTGCCAGCATGGATGGGTGCACGAGCAGCAAAAACTGCGCTTGATCGTCCTGCGCGAGCAGTTCGATTAAACGTCCGGCGATGAAACCCGGAAAGCCAGTGAGAAAGATTGTCCTTGCGGCGCACATCTTGGCGAGGATTTTACCGGAGTTGGCAGCGAGGAAGCGAATCGCGCTCGTGCGAAAGAGGGCGAGCCTCGAAATCGGATAAGCGCGTCGAGAGCGAATCGCGCCAGCGTCGCTCGAAGCTGCAGGCAGTCGAACCGCTCTCGCTTTTTGCGCCCCTGCCTTGCAACGTGCTTCTCGAGGGTGTCGGCGATCGAACCGACTCGGCGGTTGCGGCGCAGCCCACGCAAGCGGAAGCACCGCACACGCTTGAAACCTTTTCTCATCCCTGCGCGTATAAGTCTTCGCTTCCTCGAACTTTGTCTTCCGATCTTAAGGAGCGTGCAAATATGCTGAAAAGACGTTTCGTCGCCGCGCTGTTGCTCTACGCGTTGTTGTGCACACAGGCTGCCCTCGGTCAGCAACCGTCGGGCGGCCAAGTTCAAACCGCATCGTCCGTTCAAAAGAACACCAACGATCCCATCGAACGGATCAAAGACGAAGGCCTCAATCGCTCGCAAGTCATGCGGATCTTAAGCTACCTGACCGACGTGATCGGTCCGCGTTTAACCGGTTCGCCGCAGATGAAGCGGGCCAACGAGTGGACGCGCGCCAAGCTGGCCGAGTGGGGATTGCAAAACGCGCGTTTGGAGCCTTGGGGACCCTTCGGGCGCGGTTGGGAGCTGAAGAGCTTTTCCGCCGAGGTCATCTCGCCACAGACCATTCCGCTCATCGCTTACCCGAAGGCTTGGTCGCCGAGCGTCAACGTGACCGGGGATGTCGTCTACGTCGATGCTAAAAACGAAAACGATTTGCAACGATTCAAAGGACAACTGAAGGGCAAGATCGTGCTCACTGCGCCGATGCGCGAAGTCAAAGCTCACTTCGACCCGCTCGGCACGCGCATGAGCGACAAAGAGTTGCTCGAACTGGCTAACGCGCCGATGCCCGGACGCGCGCCATCGCGTCGTTTCGACATGAACGACCCACGCGTGCGCGAACGCATTCAGAACCAGATCTTCGCTGCCAAAAAGCTGCAATTCTTCGCCGACGAAGGAGCCGCTGTGCTCATCGATCCGAGCTTCAATGGTGACGGCGGCACGGTCTTCGTCTCAGCAGCGAGCGTCCCGCAGCCCATCGACACTTCGTCGCCGGCGGCGACCTTGCGCAGCCTCTTCATGGGGCGCGTTCGTCCCTACGACAAGAACGCGCCGCCGGTCATCCCACAATTGGTGATGGCTGTGGAAAACTACAACCGCCTCGCGCGCATGATCCAAGCTGGCGAAGCCGTTCGGATGAACGTCAAGCTCGAGGTTCAATTCCACGATCAAGACCTGATGGCTTATAACACGGTGGCTGAGATTCCGGGAAGCGACAAAGCCGACGAGATCGTCATGCTCGGCGCACACATGGATTCGTGGCATGCCGGAACGGGCGCCACCGACAATGGGGCTGGCGTCGCCGTCTGCATGGAAGCGGTGCGCATTCTGAAAGCTTTGGGATTGCAACCGCGCCGCACGATTCGCATCGCGCTGTGGAGCGGCGAGGAGCAGGGTTTGTTGGGATCGCGCGCCTACGTGGCCCAGCACTTCGGCAAGATCGAAGAACCGGAAGAGAGCAGCTTCATGCGTATGATCTCCGGCGCTGGCGGTGCGCCGCCCAAGATCGCGCCCGGTCCCGAATACGACAAGTTCTCGGTCTATTTCAATCTGGACAACGGGACCGGAAAGATACGCGGCGTCTATATGCAAGGGAACGAAGCCGTGCGCCCGATCTTCCGCGAGTGGTTGCTGCCGTTTCGCGATCTGGGAGCGGCGACGCTGACGCTTGCTAACACCGGCGGCACGGATCACCTCTCTTTTGACGCCATCGGGTTGCCGGGATTCCAGTTCATTCAAGACGAGATCGAATACGACACGCGCACGCACCACTCGAACATGGATGTGTACGACCGCGTTCAGGCCGATGACATGAAACAGGCGGCGACCATCATGGCCGCTTTCATCTACAACGCGGCGATGATGGATCAGAAGATGCCGCGCAAACCCATGCGATAGCCAAAAGCGCGGCGTGTCTTCAAAGAGGCGGTGATGCGTTCCCGAAGCTCGCTGCTACGGAGCGTTCAAGGCGAAAAGAGGTACTTGGTAGCTTGAAGCGGTGGCGCGTTCCCAAGCTGGCTTGGGAACGCGCCACTCTTCGGCGTCACTCGTGCAAAAGAGAAGGTGAGCACGATCCAACCGCTTTGAAGAGCCGTCGTTTTTCGGCGTTCACCTGCTTGAGCGGATGACCTGCTCGCGGATGTACCGCCGCAGTTTTTCGCGGTTTGCGCGCCGATAGGCGGCATAATCTTGGGCAATGCCCTCGTCGGCGCGCGCCAGAAGTACGTAGGGTTCGAGAAGCCCTGCGCGATGAAGTTCAAGCAGATTGGCGAGCGAAGGGTCGGCGGAGGCGAGTTTGGCGCCCGCCGGATCTTTGAGCACGGCTTCGGCTGCTGCGCGAAGCGCCGTCACTTCCTCGCTCAAACTGTGCCGGTATGCCTTTTCGTTCGGGAACTCCTTGACGAATTGCCCTCGGGCCCATGTCTGTCGCGTATCGGCGTAAACCTTCCAGTACTTCGCCGCTTCGCCTGAATTGTTTGGCTCAATGCGCGGATGGCCCAGTTCGACGTTGGCCTTGTCTGCCCACGTGATCAGCGCTGCCCACGTCTCGCGCGTGTAGGGTTGCGCGATGATGGCTTCGATGAATTTATCGCGTGCCTCATCTAGATTGTTTTGCAACAGCAGCGCATCGCCCCAGTAGCGATAGGCCGTCTCGCGGTCAGGATCGATGGCGATGGCACGCGCAAACCACTCAGCGGCCTTCTCCCATTCTTTCTTCCTGTAGTGCATGTCGCCGGCAAAGAGAGCCGCTTCGTAAAGCTTCGGATCGAGTTTGAAGGCCCGTTCGTAGGCGGCCAGCGCTGCCTCGAGGTCGCCCTTGGCAAAGGCCGTCTCGCCTGCATGCATGGCGGCGTCAGCCTCTTTGTTGTCCGAGAACTTCACGACCGGTTCGCTCCCGTCTGGCGGGATGGCGGCGATAAGCTGATCGAGCAGAGGGTTTTCAAAGCCGAGCTGCTTGGCCTTCAACAGCGCTGCCCGCGCTTGAGCGCGCTCGCGTTGACGCGCCGCTTGGTCGGTGATGGTGCGGGCATTGGCTAGTTTGGCGAATCCGAGGAGAAACTGAGTCTCGCCGTCGTTGGGTTGTGCGAGGGCCAGTTTCTCTAGCACCGGCAGGGCGTCGGCGAAGCGGCTGGCGCGAAGCAGTTCGAGCGCGCGCCCCTTTTCCATTTCGTAGATTCCAGCCGGTTCTTGGGCGGATGGACGTTTCTCTTGTGCGACGAGCGCGAAAGAGAATGCTAGGCAAAAGATGGCCGCGATCACGCCGCGCGCCAAAATTCGAGCGAACATGTGGTAACTCCTTTCAGTCGGAAGTACACGAAGAGCGACCGTTTGACTTCGGACCTGCTCGCGCCCGTTTTCAACTGAAGGCGAGCATATGTCGTTTCGGGTGTCAACTACCCCACGGCGCGCAGCCGGGGGCTTGCCCTC
>NZ_PSLQ01000023.1:12465-44008 GCF_040289685.1 Pyrinomonas sp. | reverse complement strand
TGACGGATCATGCTTCGCTCGTCTGCGCCGGTGGCTCCGGCATGAGCGATTTGAGGACACGCGAGGTCTCTTCGCGTCTCTTCTGTTGAAACTCGCTAACCCACTGCGAGACGGTCGAGACCATCTCACGCACAGCCTCTTTGGGATCTTTTTGTTCCGTTTGCGCGCTGGCTGCCTCGCCTTGAGGCTTTTTGATCACTTTGATTTTGGACGAAATCACTTTAGCTACCATATGCCTTGGTCTTCCCCTTGGGTTGAATATCAGAGTCCTGTTTCCGGTCAGCAACAAGCCGTTCGCCATCGTATGAAGCAAATGGCGGGCCACGCCTCGGCTGCCCTGGATTTCACGCCTGCGCTCGTGCGAGCACGAAGAATCTAACCGACGAATGTAACGATCTTGTTGCAGGACGTGGACAAAAAGTTCGGCGGTTGTCGCCCACCGGCGACGCTCAATCGGTTTTTCGCGCCCGTTCGTGAGTGACGCTTTTTTAGATGCGCGAAGCGACGCCGTCGCCGAAAATTTTCACCCGTGGGCGATTGCCTTTTGCTTGCGAGCATCTTCGGATGCGCAAGGAGAAGATCACCGTTGCCCGTCTACAGGTGTAGCGGTGCGCGACGAGCGGAAAACGAAGTCATCGCAGCGCGCAAAAAACGCCGATTGATTCAAACGGAGCGGAATCCGGCGTGCTGGAAAGGGCGGTTCCGTTGTGCGTGGAATCAATGCGGGACGCCTTCGCTTTGCACGTTCGTCAAACGGGCGAGCGCCGTGGCGATCACGTCGAAGGCGAAAGGCTTGCTGATGATCGCATCGACCAGTTCTGCCAGCTCACCTTTTGGTTCGAGCGAAGCGCCATAGCCGGTGACGAGCAGCACCTTGGTCTCTGGCCAGCGTGCACGGATGTGACGCGCCACGGCCCATCCGTCCATCTCCGGCATCGAGAGGTCCGTGAAGACCGCATCAAAGGAGGCTCTTTCGAGCCACCGCAAACCATCTGCCCCGCTCTCGACTTTGACGACCGTGTGGCCCATCTCTGTCAACATTTCGGCTAGCGTGTCGCGTACGGCCTCTTCATCGTCGATGACGAGCGCGCAGATGCCACGCGCAGGCCGCTCGTGGCGTTCCATGGCCGCCGCACAGCTCGCGCTTTTCGCCAAGGGCAAAGTGATGGTGAAGACGCTTCCGCGCCCGACCTCGGAGGCGACCTCAATCTGTCCGCCATGCCGTTCGATGATGCCGTAGCTGATGGCGAGTCCGAGTCCGGTTCCGGCGTGTCCTTTGGTCGTGAAGAAGGGTTCGAAGATCCTGCGACGCACCTCTTCGGTCATGCCGACGCCCGAATCGGTGAAGCGAAGCATCGCTCGGTCTTCCATCCGGCGCGCCTCGATGGTGAGCAATCCGCCATCGGGCATCGCATCGAGCGCGTTGATCACGAGGTTGGTGAAGACTTCGCGCAGCTCTGAAGCGACGCCGGAGACGATCAAGCCATCCGTCGCTTGCACCTCGATTTCGTAACGGATGCCTTTAGCCATGGCATCATCGCGCCACCTCGTGCGCGTCAGCTCCAGCACTTCTTGCAAGATGCGACCAATGTCCACCTGCTCTTTGGCTTCTTCAGCCCGGCGGCGCGCGAAGTTTTGCAAGCGACGGACGGTAGCGGCTCCATCGAGCGCCGCGCGCTCGATGATTTCGAGGCTTTCGCGCGTCTTTGCGTCCAGCGCCTTTCGCTTGAGCAATTGGACGCGCCCCAAGATGACGGAGAGCAAGTTATTGAAATCGTGGGCCACGCCGGCAGCGAGTTGTCCGACGGCAGCCAATTTACTCGTCTGTTCCATCTGCTCGGCGATGCGTCTTTCTTCGGTCACGTCGCGCGCTACAACGAGCGCAAACGAGACTTGGTCGTTGATCTTGACCGGCGAGAAGCTGGCCGTAAACCAACGCAGCTCGCCATCTTTACGGAGGAAGCGCGCTTCGCAAAAGTCGCGCTGGCCGCCGAGCGCACGTTGTGCTGTGTGGCGGATGAGCGGACGGTCTTCGTGGTGGACCACCGAACCCAGATCGCCGCCGAGCAGTTCATCGGCAGCGTAACCCGTGGCCTCGCACAAACGTCGGTTGAACCACGTCGTGCGTCCCTGCGCGTCAATGGCGCAGATGGCTTCTTGTGCCGACTCGATGAGTTGTGACACGAGTTCGCGCTGTGTCCGCGCCTCTTCTTCGGCGCGCTTGAGTTCGCTCAGGTCGCGCGCGATGGCGATGGCGCCCAAGATCCTGCCTTCGGCGCGCAGCGGTTCCACCGTCACGAGCAGCGGATGATCGAAACGCGCCGGACGAAGCTCACAAGTGATGCGCTGCCCTTTCGCAATGGCTTCGGCAACCAAACACGGTCCACCTTCGCCGCTCGACATCACATCGCAGCAGCGCCGTCCGACGAGCGCGTTCACCGTGCTGTTCTCCATCTCCGCCGCGACGCGATTGGCGCGGATCAAGCGTCCCTCTTCATTGAAGATGAAGATGCCGTCGGACATGCTGTCGAAAGTCAGTTCCCACTCGACCTTGCCGCGTTGGACTTGTTCGAACAGACGCGCGTTGCTGATCGCGATGGCGATGTGGCTGGCCAGCGGCATCAGCTTTTCCACGTCCGCTGACGAGTAACGGTTGGGTTGAGCGCTTTGAACTTGCATGGTGCCGGCGACGCGGTCGAATGCGATCAGCGGAACGTAGAGAACGGAGCGTATGCGCCGCGCATCATCGCCGATGTAATAGGTCAAGGCCCCTTCGTTCTCCGTCGCGAAGTCGCCGACGATCAACGGTTGGCGCGAACGGATCGCCTGACTGTGCACGCTTTCGCTCAGAAAAAGTGGCGGGAAACTCGCTGGATCCCTCTCTTCGTCATCGACCCAAGCGTAAGTGCAGGTGATCTTCTCGGTCACATCATCGTAGTTCGAGATGATGAAGTTGTCGGCTGGCACCTGCGATAGCACGTAGTTCTTCGCCGCCCGGCAAATGTTCGTGACGTCGAAGGTCGAAGATAACTCCTGTCCGACCTTATCGAGAGCAGCGATCCAGTCGGCCCGCTCGCGCGCTTGCCGCGCCGCTTCTTTGGCCCGCAAAGTGAGGGCTTGCTGCTCTTTCCAAGCTTGCTCGATGCTGTCGGCCATGCGCGCGAAAGCTTGCGTCAGACGGTAAGCTTCGCGCGTCCTCATCTTGGAGAGCGACGGGCGTGCGGCGAGATCACCGCTTGCCAAACGAAGCGCGCTCTTTTCGAGCGCTTCGAGCGGAAAGCTGAGGTACCGGCCAATGAGATTAGAGATGAAGACCGCCGTGAGCGCTAGGCCAGCCAGTATGCTGAGCGCTTTGAGATAGAGGTTAGCGATCAGTTCTTCCGCCGGGCGAAGCGACGCCTGAACGATGATCTTCCATCCGGATTCTGGCACCGTTTCCCAAGCGAGCCACGACCGATAGCCTATCCGCCGCGCGACGGTCGAAGCGTTCTCGCGCTCGTCGCTGAATTCCACGGCACCGGATTTCGCGCTCACCGTTTGCACGTAGAGCGGAAGATCGGCGACGCTTTGCGGAAGCAAATATCTTTCCGCCGGCAAGGCCGAATCGGCCACAAGCAGACCTTCGGCATCGGTGATCAAGACGCGATCGAACGGGTTGCGCGTGACCGCGCGCGCGATCTCGTAGAATGGCCGTAGATCGTACCAAGCGACGACGAGACCGATCATCTCATCGCGCTCTTTGGCGAAAATGGGAGCCGTGATCGCTGCCGTCGGCGTGTTCATTCCGCCGCGCCCAAGATATATGCCGGAGAAGACGTTGCGTTGCGCGCGCAAAGTGTCTCGATAGTACTGCCGATCGCTATAGTCGAGACCGACCAGCGATTCGCCGCGATCGTTCTGCGGCGGCGAGAAAGCAACGGTGCGCCCCGCCAGATTCGCCACGTACATGCCAGCCAACTCCGGATTTTCTCGGCGTACGGTTTCGATCAGTCGCGTGAGGCGCGGCGTATCATCCAGTTCGATCCCCTCTCTTCGGATCAGATCAGCCGTCATCTGGACCATGCGGCGATAGGTCTCCATGCGCCCGCCGATGACGCGCCGTAACGAGGCTGCGCGCGTGATCGCGTCAGCGCGCGATGAATCGACGATCTCGCTCTGAACATAGCGCGCAAGCCCGATGATGGCGACCGCGATTGGAACGAAAATGCCGAGCATCAAAGCGAAGCTGATGGCCGAGGCGTGGCTCAAGCGCGGCTCCGTTGCTTCGTGCTTCTTCCGACTTGCGGCGTTGATGACGAGCAGCGCGACTTCCGCGAGCAAGGCGCTGAAGAAACCGTTGACGAAACTGCGCAGTCCGAGCGCACAGCTCAAAGGCCATGGCAGTCCGTAGAGGTAATGCTGCGCGAAGATATTGATCCAGCCGCCGAAAAAGAGCCAGTAGGCGAGCGTCGCGTAGAGCAATCTTCGTCCGCGCTTATGGAAGTAGCCAGCAAACGCCGCTTCGCCGCAGGCGAGCAGAGCGCTCGTCGGCAGTGGCTGGCCCCAAAGCCACCACGTCCGCAGCCCAGCGACCAACCCGGCCGTGGCTCCGCCGAGCGCTCCGAGGTAGGCTGCACAGAAGAGCGCAACAGCCGACCCGAAGACTAAGTGGATGCTCGGAAAGATCTCGAGCGGCCAAAGGTTGATCAAGAATCCCAGGCCGCCGTAGGCGAGGCCGAAAAAGATCTTTTTGAGGGTGGCGTGCGTTCGCGCAGACATCTCGACCGAAAAGTGGGCCGTGTGAACGAGCCCGATTTAAATCGTCTTGTTGAAGATCAAAAGCGACGCGCACATGCCGAAGCGTCAGGATTAAATGTTTGACCCAGGAGACTATGGAGACGTCAAACACTCTTCGGGTGGTGCGGGTGACACGAGGATCGGGCACCAAAACGCCACAACTCCCGGCTGAAATATAGATGAAACAGGGCCAGTTTGCAAGCTTTTTGTTCAATTTTAAACAATTGCCGAGGCGGCGCCCTCCGCTCGCTTCGCGGATCCTCGGCGCTTTGGAATCAAACCGTGGATCTTCGTCGGGCCGACATTTCTCGAAAGGGGAACATTTCGCTTTTGAAACGTTCGCTTAAAATCCATCGTCTCAAGGCCAATGTTTCTCGAAGGAACGTTTCGGTGACCGAAGCCAAGATCCAGGCCATGGATCTTCTTTAGGTCTGTTACGCCGTAGGAGCGCGTTCGGCGTCCATTTGACAATGGATCTCAGCGGACGTAAGCTTGGGCGTTAAAGACGACGATGTCCATCGAAACGAGGAGTTTAATTGAGCAGCGGCTGCGGGAAGCTGGGCTGAAAGTGACGCCGCAGCGGTACGCTGTGCTCGACTATTTGTGGCGCCACCGCACGCACCCGACCGCTGACGAGATCGAAGCGGCGGTGAACTATCGGTTTCCGTGCGCGTCGCGGGCGACCGTTTACAACACGTTGCATGCGTTGCGCGAAGCCGGATTGGTGCAGGAGATCTACGTGCGGGGCGGGGTGACGCGGTACGACATACGATTGGAGCCGCATCACCACTTCGTCTGTCGCCGATGCGGGCGATTAGAAGATATCTCCGCGGTGGTCGTGCAGGTGGAAGCGCCAGATCTTTTCGCGGAGCGAACGGTGGAATCGTTCGATGTCGTCGTTCACGGTCTATGTGCCGCTTGTCGTCGGAATGAGGTCGAACCTTCGAGCTAAGAGGGAGGAGAAAGATGGAAGCCGCAGAAGCCAGAGCGATGCCGCTTAACATCGGGTTGAACGAAAAAGAGCGTGAGGAGATCGCGCAAGGTCTCTCGCGTCTTTTAGCTGACACTTTCACGCTCTATTTGAAGACACATAATTTTCACTGGAACGTAACCGGGCCGATGTTTCAGACGCTGCACCTGATGTTTGAGGAGCAGTACAACGAACTTTGGAAGGCGACTGACACCATCGCCGAGCGCATCCGCGCGCTAGGTTTTCCGGCTCCGGGCACCTATCGGGAATACAGCAAGCTCTCTTCGATTCACGAAGAGGAAGGCATCCCGAGCGCCGAAGAGATGATCCGCCTGCTTGTCGAGGGGCATGAAGCTGCAGTTCGCACGGCGCGTTCGGTGCTCGCTGTCGCCGACCAAGTCAACGATGCGCCCACGGTCGATCTATTGACCGATCGGATGCAGACGCACGAAAAGACGGCTTGGATGCTCCGCAGCCTGTTGGTCAAAGAGGGCGAAGCGGCGAAAAAAACGGGCAGCTAGAAAGCTCGCCCGAAATGGTCCAGTATGGATAGCGAACCTCAACGATCGAGGTTCGCTTTTCTGTTGGCCGAAACCGACCCTCGTTTTCGCGCGAAAACGCCGTCATCGCCGACACGAAGACTGCGCCTTGCTTCTCGGTTGTTTTTTGCTTCGCGTGAGCTTGCCAAAAGTCCTCGCCAGCACGAAGGCTACGCACTTCTTCTCAGCCTAACCACTGGCGAAATGTCTGTACGAGCAGCCCAGCGTTGAATGCGGCGATGAGCACGGCGATGATCCAGGCGAGCGTCTTCAACCATGGCGGATTGACGAACTCGCCCATCTTCTCGGGATCGTTCGTGAACATGACGAGGGGAAAGACGGCAAAGCTCAATTGCATGCTGAGGACCACTTGGCTGAAGATGAGCAGCTGTGCCGTGCCGCTTTCGCCGTAACGCGCCGTGACGATGATCGCCGGGACGATGGCGATCAGGCGCGTGATCAAGCGCCGCAACCACGGGCGCAGGCGGATGTTTAAAAAACCCTCCATGACGATCTGCCCGGCGAGCGTTCCCGTCAACGTCGAGTTCTGGCCCGACGCAAGAAGCGCGATGGCGAAGAGCGTGCTCGCCGCCGTCACGCCGAGAAGCGGCGAAAGCAACCGGTAAGCATCCTGTATCTCCGCCACTTCGTGATTGCCCGTGCGGTAGAAGGTCGCTGCGGCGACGATCAGGATCGCCGAGTTGATGAGCACCGCGAACATCAGCGCGACGGTGGAATCAATGGTCGCAAACCTTATCGCCTCACGCTTCCCGACAGCGGTCAGCTCATAGCGGCGCGTTTGGACCACGGACGAGTGGAGGTATAGGTTGTGCGGCATGACGGTCGCGCCCAGGATGCTGATAGCGATGTAGAGCATCTCCGGATCGGTGACGATCTGAGGCGACGGGATGAAGCCAGCGAGAATGCCGCCCAGATCGGGCCGCGAGAAGATGATCTCCGCCGCAAAGCAGACGCCGATGATGATGATGAGTGAGATGACAATCGCTTCGAGCAGACGAAACCCCCGATTTTGCAGCATCAACAAGAGGATGACATCGAGCGCCGTGAGCATCACGCCCCAGACGAGCGGAATGCCGAAAAGCAGATTGAGCGCGATCGCTGCGCCGATGACTTCCGCCAGATCGCAGGCGATGATGGCGATCTCACACAGCACCCAGAGGACGAACGAGACGCGCGGGCTGAAATGATCGCGACATGCCTGCGCTAGATCGCGCCCCGTGACGATGCCGAGCCTTGCCGCAAGGCTTTGCAGGAGCATCGCCATCAAGTTCGAGATCATGATGACCGAAAGCAGCGTGTAATTGAAACGCGATCCAGCCGCGATGTCGGTGGCCCAGTTGCCCGGGTCCATGTATCCGACCGCGACGAGGTACCCCGGTCCGGAAAAGGCGAGCAGTTTGCGCCAAAAGCCAGCATGCTGCGGCACCGCGAGCGCGCGGTAGGCTTCCGGCAAGCTGACGTTCGGCGAGACGCGGCGCCATCCGCTCATCTGAGTTGCGTCGGTGGAGTGATCGCCCATCTGAGTCAGCGCGAAACTTTCTCGGGAAATGCGAAATGAAAGTTTAGACTGTCCTAAACTTCCATTTCGGAATATATACGATATAATCGGGAAGAGATCAAGCTGCGCCGTCGAGCGCGCGAAAGAGCGATGACCAAAGTGGCCAAACGAGCGCCGGTGGAAATCACGCCGGTCATCGAAGACTACCTGAAGACCATCTACCGCATGGCGCAGGAGCAATCGCAGGTGAAGACCACCGATGTTGCCAAGCGCATGGGTGTCAAGCCTTCGTCTGTGACGGCGATGCTCAAGACGCTGGCGGAATTGAAGTTGGTCGAGTACAAGCCTTACTACGGCGTGGCGTTGACGCCGCTCGGCGAGCAAGTGGCGCTGGAAGTGATCCGACATCACCGCCTAATCGAACTCTATCTGGTCGAAGCTTTGGGATATGGCTGGGACGAAGTGCACGAAGAGGCCGAAATCCTTGAACACGTGATCTCGGAGAAGCTTGAAGCGCGCATTGCCGAGCATCTTGGCGATCCCATGCTCGATCCGCACGGCGACCCAATTCCAGCGCTCGACGGGACGTTGCCGGAGACGACCGCCACCAGCCTCGCCGAGGCACCGCTGCGCAAGCGCGTGCGCATCGTGCGCGTGTGCGATCAGCACGCCGAGCGTTTGCGCTACGTTGCCGGATTGGGACTTGTGCCCGGCGCGAGCGTGCGCGTACTGGAACGCGCGCCGTTCGATGGTCCGGTCACGGTGCGCGTCGGCAAGCGCACGCACGCGCTCGACCAGCGTCTGGCGCGCAACATCTTGGTCGAAGAGGGATGATCGCCGCTTGGAAGCGCGCTTCCGACCGCTACTCGTTGATAAAAAAGGAGATTGACAGTTCCGGCGATTGACGGGTAACATGCTCTGCCGAAGGCGGCCGCATAGTTTTGGTCTTCGGGAGCCGATCATGAACCGCGCGACCGTAACGATTCCCGAAAAACTCTTCTTCAAGATCGGCGAGGTCTGCGCCATCACGGGCATTCCAGCGCACGTGTTGCGTTATTGGGAATCGGAATTTCCGATGCTCGCGCCACAAAAGAACCGCGCCGGGCAACGGACCTACCGCAAGCGCGACGTGGAGATCGTCCTGCGTATCAAGGAGCTGCTTTACGAAGAGCAATACACCATCGCCGGCGCGAAGAAAAAACTGGCGGGCGAACTGCGGGGCGCGAGCAAACTCAAGGTCGTAACGCCTGAAATGAGCGGACCACAGCTTGTCGTCTCGACCGATCAAACTCCGGTCTATGTCGAACAGGTCGCTGCGCTGACCGACGAGCAGAAAAGAGCGCTTCGCCAGCTCGGGGAGCAACTGAGAGAGCTTCTCGCGCTGCTCGATGACGACGCGATGACAGGCAGCTCGCGTCGCGCATAATGCAGTTCCGTGTCGTGCGAGATCGAGCAAAGGACGAGCGCACCGCAGGGCAACTGGATGGACTTCGAAGGTTCGTGCGCACGTGGTGTGCCCGCGCAGTCGAAACTGCTTGACGCTTTGGACCGCTTACGCGCGCGTGGTGCGCCGCAGGTCATCGCATCGCCGTAGCGCCACAACCCCCTCAAGTTCGCGGCGCGCGTTCTCGCGAGGCTGTGCTCTTGATTGGCGCGCCGTTTGTCGCCTATAATTTTGAGCTGGCCGTGACGGTCTTGATGGAGGGCGAACGAGGTTGCCCCAAAGCGAGGTCGCCCGTCGAGGCGCGACGCTATGCTGAAGAAGACCGGTCGGCATGCGGTAAAGGTCTTGCCGGGACGTGGCGCAGCCTGGTAGCGCGCACGCTTGGGGTGCGTGAGGTCGCTGGTTCAAATCCAGTCGTCCCGACCAATCAGACGAGGGCCTTCATCCACGGAAGGCCCTTTTGCTCTTCCAACCGTCTCGATGGCGACGATGGGTGAGAGCAGATCAGCGTCTTCGCCCGATATGGGCGAGAGCCGATGGGCGCTTTCAACCGCTTTTGCCTTTTCGGCTCCGTGCCGTCTAGTCCTGCATCTCGGCGATCGCGATGCGCGAGGTCAACGTCCGATGCACGGGGCATCTGCTCGCGATCTCGCGCAGACGCGCGCGTTGCTCGTCGGTGAGCGGCCCGTCGAATTCGACCCTTCGTTCAATTAGATGAATATATCCGCTCTCGCTCTGCGCGCATTCGGCACAATCGCCGGCGTGGATGCGTCTTTGCCGAAGCCTGACGCGAACGCTTTCGAGCGGCCAGTTCTTACGTCGCGCGTACATCATGACGGTCATCGAAATGCAGCCGCCGAGCGCCGCGAGAATGAGCGTGTAAGGGTCTGGTCCGGCGCCGTCGCCACCGGCGCTCACAGGTTCGTCGATGATGAAGGTTTGTCCTTCGCCGTAGATCACTTCGTTCTGAAAGTTTCCGAGCGATCGGACGATGACTTCGCTCATCTTGGGCCTCTCCTTTCTTCGCTCAGCCTGCCGCAGTCGCGCGTCTCGTGTCAACGACGCTCTAGCGCCATTAGCGCGCGAAACTTGCGGCCATTAGCTTCCTGCGCGTACACTCTGCGAGTTCGACGCAATTTCATCTTGGGAACCGAAACGGATGAAGATACACGAGTATCAAGCCAAGGAATTGTTGAAAAGCTACGGTGTGGCCGTTCCGCGCGGCGTGGTCGCGCGCACGCCCGATGAAGCTTATCGCGCAGCTCAGGAACTGGCGACCGTGCCGGTCGTCGTCAAAGCGCAGATTCATGCTGGCGGGCGCGGCAAAGCGGGCGGCGTCAAGCTCGCCCAATCGCCCGACGAGGCGCGTGAAATCGCCGCGCGCATGCTTGGCAGCAAGCTGGTCACGCATCAGACTGGGCCAGAGGGGCGCGAAGTGCGCACGCTTCTCATCGAAGAGGGGTTGCCCATCGATCAAGAGTTCTACTTGGGCATCGTGCTCGATCGCGCGACGGGCCGCCCGGTCTTCATGGCTTCGGCAGCGGGCGGCATGGAGATCGAGGAGGTCGCCGCGCGCTCGCCCGAAAAGATCTTGAAGGAGGCGGTCGATCCGGCGGTCGGTTTTCGCCCCTTCCAAGCGCGCAAGCTCGCCTTCGGTCTCGGTTTGCCGAACGATCTGGTCAATCAAGCCGTGAAGTTCATGCTTGCGCTCTACAACGCCTACGAACAGATGGACGCTTCGCTGGTCGAGATCAATCCCTTTTTGCTCACCAAAGACAAGCGTCTGATCGCGCTCGATGCCAAGATCAACTTCGACGACAACGCGCTCTTCCGTCACCCGGATTACGCCGAACTGCGCGATCTGAACGAGGAAGAGCCGCTCGAGATCGAAGCTTCCAAGTACGATCTGAACTACATCAAGCTCGATGGCGACATCGCCTGCATGGTCAACGGCGCGGGGCTGGCGATGGCCACTATGGACATCATCAAGCTCGCTGGCGGCGAACCGGCGAACTTCTTGGACGTCGGTGGCGGCGCTTCGCAAGAGCGGGTTGAGGCAGCGTTCAAGATCTTGCTCGCCGACGAGAACGTGCGCGCCGTGTTGATCAACATCTTCGGCGGCATCGTCCGTTGCGACATGGTCGCGCGCGGCGTAGTCGAAGCGGCGCGCAAGACGGGCGTCAAGGTGCCGGTGGTCGTGCGCTTGCAGGGCACGAACGTCGAAGAAGGGCAGCGCGTCCTGCGCGAATCCGGCTTGAACTTCACGGTTGCCGACGGCATGAAGGATGCTGCGGAAAAGGTTGTTGCGCTCGCGCGCGGATCGTCGAATTGGAAGCGGGATTGAAGGCTCCGCGTTTTCCTTGTACGATCCGGCGTGAAGCCAAGTGCACAGAAACTCGCGCGCGAAAAGGAGGCGTCAGATGTCGGCACAACCCAGGTCCCTCTTCACGCTCGAAGGACGTTTCGCGCTGGCGCAAGGCTCGGAGCGGCGCTTTGAGTGCCGTGGTGGCGAAATCTTCCTGGTCTTTGGCAGGACTCGCCAGCACGACGAAATCGCTTCGAATCCGGTTTTTACGCTGCGCCGACGCCCATCAGCGAAAAAGTGTCGCGTTTGCGACATCGCCGTTCTCGTCCCCGCGGTGCCGCCCTATCGCTATCCCGATGGGAGCGTCGCGCGTGGACGGGCGGAGTTTCGCCGCGCCGAAATGTTCGATGCGCTCACCTTGGTTGCAATGGTTGGTCTGGACAGAAAGGACGTTTGATGCTGAAGCTATCTTTTTGGGGCGCTGCCGGTACGGTCACCGGTTCGAAATATCTAATCGAGAGCGAACGCGCGAAGGTCCTCGTCGACTGCGGCCTCTTTCAGGGACTCAAAGAGTTGCGAGAACTGAACTGGGCCGATCCGCCATTCGACCCTGCCGCTCTGGATGCCTGCCTGATCACGCACGCGCACATAGATCACATTGGGTATCTGCCGCGTTTGGTTGCGCGCGGATTCTCCGGTCCGATCTACTGCACGCGCGCGACCGCCGAACTGCTGCGCGTTTCGCTTCTCGATGCGGCGCGGTTACAGGAGGAGGAGGCCGACTATCGCAACCGTCACGGTCTGACTTCGCACACGCCCGCGCTCCCGCTCTACACGGAGGAAGATGCGCGCGCCGCGTTCGATCTTTTGCGGGTGGCGAGCAACGATGGCGCGCCCATTGAAGTTGCGCGCGGCATCGGCGCGAGCTTTCGCGTTGCCGGACACATCCTCGGCGCCAGTCACATCCTCGTCGAAGCGGAAAGAATGGGGTCGCCGCCGCTGCGCATCCTTTTTTCAGGCGATCTCGGACGACCCAATCAACCGATCATTCGCCCGCCTGCGCCGCCACCTGCGTGCGATTATCTTCTTCTCGAATCGACTTACGGCGATCAACTGCACGACCGCACGCCGCCGAAAGATCTTTTAGCCGCCGTCATCAATGAAGCTGCCGAAAGCGATGCTCCGCTTCTCGTCCCAAGCTTCGCCATCGGGCGTACGCAGGAGATACTCTATCTGATCCGCGAACTCGAAGACGAAGCGCGCATTCCCGTATTGCGCGTGCGGGTTGACTCCCCGATGGCCAACGCGATCACGCAGGTTTACCAGAACCGAAGCGAAGAGCAGGATGAAGCGTATCGCGACCTAGTCGCATTGAAGCGTCGTCCGCTTCACACTCACGCGATGCTCGTCGCCTCTTCGCGCGAAGAGTCGAAGAGCTTGAACGAAGAGCGCGGCGCGCGCGTCATCATCAGTTCATCCGGCATGATGACGGGCGGGCGCGTGCTCCATCATGCGATGCGCATACTGCCAGACGAGCGCGCCATCATCTGTTTCGTCGGCTATCAGGCTGCTGGGACGACCGGACGGAAGATCCTCGACGGCGCGCGCGAGGTCAAAATCATGAAGGAGCTGATACCGGTCCGCTGTCGCGTCCGGCAAATCAGCAGCCTTTCGGCTCACGCCGATTACGAAGAGATGCTCGCCTGGTTGAGCGGACTCGAACGCGCGCCTCGCACCATCTTTCTTACGCACGGCGAGCTGCACGCCGCCGAGGCCTTGCGCGGCCACATCGCGGAACGTTTCGGCTGGACCACAAGCATTCCGCAATACGGAGCTGAAGTGGATCTCGTTTGAGATTCGACGCGCGCGCATGAAACCTTGGAGGGAGCTGAGCGTTGCGATGGGCTGCGCTTCAGAATTGGCTGCCGACCTTTCATCTTTCGCGTAAGCGCGCCTCTCGTGCTATACTGTCGCGTTTTTCGATCCATTTTCGAGCTGCGCAAAAGGGAGCGACTTAAACTTTGAGCGTACTCGTTGACCGCAACACGCGCCTCATCGTTCAAGGCATCACGGGCAAAGAGGGAACCTTTCACACGCGGCAGATGATCGAATACGGCACGAAAGTGGTCGGCGGGGTAACGCCCGGCAAAGGCGGGACCGCGCATGAAGGCGTGCCGGTTTTCAACACCGTCGCCGAAGCCGTGCGAGAGACAGGGGCCAACGCCTCGGTCATCTACGTTCCGCCAGCGTTTGCCGCCGACGCGATCATGGAAGCGGCTGATGCCGGCGTGCCGCTCGTCGTCTGCATCACCGAAGGCATCCCCGCGCTCGACATGGTGAAAGTCAAGCGTTATTTGGAGGGAAAGAGGACGCGGCTAATCGGGCCGAACTGCCCCGGCGTCATCTCGCCGGGCAAATGCAAGATCGGCATCATGCCGGGCCATATCCACAAAGAAGGGCCGATCGGCGTCGTCTCGCGCTCTGGGACTTTGACCTATGAAGCGGTGGACCAGTTGACCCGCCTCGGACTGGGCCAGTCAACGGCGATCGGCATCGGCGGCGATCCCATCGTCGGGACGACGCACACGGACGCGCTGCGGCTCTTTCAAGACGATCCCGAAACCGAAGGCATCGTGATGATCGGCGAGATCGGCGGCACGGCGGAGGAAGAGGCCGCCGCGTTCGCCCGACAGCACGTGACCAAGCCAATCGTCGCCTTCATCGCCGGACAGACTGCGCCGCCGGGCCGCCGTATGGGGCACGCGGGCGCGATCATCTCCGGCGGCAAAGGCACGGCGGCGGAGAAGATGCGCGCGCTCGAACAAGCGGGCATTCGCGTCGTCCGCTCGCCTGCCGAGATCGGCGCGACCATGCGCGAGGCTTTGAAGGGGCGGTGAACGCTCGAAGACGCGGTCGCGCTCCGACCCGTTCGAAGACTTTTGTGACGCGAGCTTCTCATCCGATCACTTCTCATCGAGGAGTTTTTATGACGAATGATCTGACGCTTGGCATCATCAAGCCTGATGCGGTAAGGCAAGGCAAAGTCGGACTGATCTTGCAACGGATCACCGACGCCGGATTTCGCCTCCGCGCGATGAAGCTGATCCACATGACGCGCGAAGAGGCCGAGGGCTTTTACGCCGTGCATCGCGAGCGCCCGTTTTTCGGCGAGCTGACGGCTTTCATGTCGAGCGGGCCTTGTGTTGTAATGGTGTTGGAGAAAGAGGATGCCGTGCGCGCCTGGCGCGACCTGATGGGCGCGACCGATCCGGCGAAGGCTGCTGAAGGGACCATTCGCAAGGAGTTCGGCTCCAACGTCGGCGAAAACGCCGTGCACGGCTCCGACTCGGATGAAAACGCGGCGATCGAGATCGCTTACTTCTTCAGTCGCCTCGAAATGGTCTGACGAGATGCGATTTCTGATCGGCTCAAACGCAATCTGTTAGTTCAAAAGCGCCATGTCAATCATCAGCGACATCGTCGAATCGACCAAAGCGATCATCAAGGGGATGAGCGTCACCTTCTCGAAGATCCCGAAAGAGAAGTGGACCGTTCAGTACCCGGATGAACCCGTCACCGTTCAGCCGCGCTACCGCGGGCAGCACCTGCTCCACGTTGACGAGAACGGCAAGGAGAAATGCGTCGCCTGTTTCTTGTGCGCGGCGGCGTGTCCATCGGATTGCATTTACATCGTCGCCGCGGATGACCCGCGCCCGTATGAAGAAAGAATCGGCGTCGATAACCGCTACGCCGCCGTCTACAACATAGACTACGGGCGCTGCATCTTCTGCGGCTTCTGCGTCGAGGCTTGTCCGAAGGATGCGATCACGCACGGTTACAACTTCGAGCTATCGGTTTACAACCGAGCGGATCTGTTGAAGACCAAAGACGACCTGCTCATCACCAAGCAGAAGCAATCGCCCAACTATCGCGTCGCTTGGGCCGACGAAGACGTCGATTCCGAATACAAGGAAGTCTGAGCGGCAGAAACTCTTCTCCCCGCCAGAGGATGCGGCTGATTTCGCCATCCTTCGGCCTTTTCTCACTCAGCAAGGCTTTTGAATTTGCTCGAGCTTCGGGCCTCACCTTAAAATCTTTTGCGTTCTACAAATTCGATCGCCGAAGATGAAAGATGATCCACGCCATTCTCTTCGATTTCAACGGTGTCATCATCGACGACGAACCGCTTCAACTCCAAGCTTATCAGGAAGCGTTGAAACCTGAAGGCATCGCGCTGACAGAACGCGACTATTACGAATCGCTCGGCATGGACGAAGTGACGTTCGTCATCAATGCGTTCGAGCGGGCAGGCAAAGAGCTTTCCGACGCCGCCCTGACGCGCGTCTTGAAGCGCAAGACCGAACTCCATCGCCGCATGCTCGAAAGCGAACTGCCTTTTTTCCCCGGCGTCGTGGACTTCATCAAAGCGTGCGCACGCCGTTACACGCTCGGTGTCGTCAGCATGTCGCGGCGGCGAGAGATCGAAGAGATACTCGCACGGGCCGAACTCGACAGGTTTTTTCCCGTGATCGTCAGCGCCGACGAGGTGCAACTTTGCAAGCCGAATCCGGAATGCTTCAACCGCGCCTTCATTCTCTTGAACGCAGCCCGCCATGCAGCGGGGGAAAGCCAGCTCTCACCAGCCGAATGTTTAGCCGTTGAGGATTCTCCGCCCGGAATCCGCGCGGCGCGCGCCGCGGGGATGCGCACGCTTGGCGTCGCCAACACCGTTCCAGCACAAGTTTTGCGCGAGGCGGGGGCTGAAGTCGTGACACCGAGCTTGGCCGATTGGACGACGGACGCGATCCATCACCTCTACGAGACTCCTTGAAGGAAAACGGAGACGAAAGCTTTTTTCTCGACAACTGCGAAAAGGTGATGCCAGAGCGAAGGTGCCGCGGAGGCTCGGCTTTCAGCGCGACGGTGGATCGAAAGCGTGCGGTTCGTAGTTTTCGTCCAGCCACACGAGCTTGACGACGCGCACGCGGTCGTCTCCGCATGTTTCATTCCCGCAGCGGGCACCTACAGCGAGGATGCGGCGCGGATCGAAGCGTTTCGGCAGCAGCACGGCGACGCGAAAGTATCCGGCGCGGTCCACGCGCAAGCGATCGTCGCCCATATCGGAAGAGAAGACGCGCTTTACGCCCTTTAGTCGCACGTCGAAAGCGATTTGCTCAACTCTCTGCGCGGCACGAGCTTCGATGTAAAGGTAAGCGCGCGGATCGGCGATGGTGTTGATGTCGGTCGGCATGTCAGCGATGCGTCCTTCGCGTCGTAGTTCTTCCGCCATGATGCGATAGGTCCATGGATTAGCATCCATCAAGCTTTCGCGCGAGGCGTCGTTGAGATCGGCGCGCATCGGAAGCGGCGCGAAGAGCACTTTGGAACAGGCCAGATCGGAAAAGTTGTTGTTGTCGGAAGCGATGGCGAGAAGCGGATGCCTGCCGCGTGCCCGCTCTCCGGTGAAAGGTTTGGTTTCGTGCTCGACGCCTTGGTAGCTCTCTTCGATGATCTCTCCATCGCGCAGCGAGACTTCATAGATCCACTCGATGTCGGTCGCGCGTCCCCAACGCGCCATGAGCGCGACGGTTGGCGTGCCGCCGTCTTCGTTGGAGAAGATGGCGGAGTAGCGAAGGCGAAGCAGACCCGCCGGACGGCGCTCCGCTTCGTAATAGATGAGCAATGGAACGTCAGTGAAGCGGTCAATCGAATTAGCGCGCGCATAGAGCATGGGAGCGTATGCGATGGCAAGCGCTTCTTCTCCGTTTGCTCGATCGAAGATGAGCGGGCGGGCCGCTTTCACTTCCGCTCGCCGAGCATTCTTCGCGCTGCGCGCTTCGTCGAGCACGATGGTGATGGTGTGCTCCCCGGCTTCGAGTCTGCCCAAAAGCACGCGGTAGGTGAAGAGCGCCTCTCCTGCCCATAAGAGAAGGTCTTGATTGCGCGCGCCATCGACGATGATGGCGAGTGCCGCGGCCTCGGCGCCCTTGTGCGCCCACGATGCGCCGGGTGAGCGCGCTTCGATCTCCAGTCCGACTTCGCTCGCTTCACGCAGGGCGAGCTTTTGCGTGAGCAGAACGGGATGTTCGTCGTTGTCGGCAGCTTGGTTGCGTGCGGGTTGGGCGAAGAGCGCGGAAACGAGCGCGCACAAGAGCGCGAAAATTGGTGCGGTGATTTTCATCAGATCACGGCGGCACTTGCTGACCCCGCCTGAAGGCTGCGCGAGGAGTGCCGCCTTCCTCCCTTCTTTACATCAAAGCGCATTGGATTACCACTTTCCGTCCGGGTATGGACGTGCCCCGCGTGTGGCGTGATCCACGACCGAGACGAAAACGGCGCAAAGAACATTCTGGCGGTCGGGCAGCCCCGTCTGCGCTTGGAGGGGGCGTCAAAGCTGGTACGGCTGTGCTGAGCAGCGCCCAATGAAGCGCGCACACGCTCGGATCACCTCCGAGAATCCCCCGGCTGCGCGCCGTGGGGAGGATGTCAACGTGTTGTGGTCCGTGATGGCGATGAAATCCAATCCCGTGGATTGCGCACGTGTGACCAACTCCTCGATCGCCCAATCGCCGTCGCTATGGACCGTGTGCAGGTGCAAATCGCCGCGGAACCAGCCGGAAGATTTTCCGCGAGAGGGTGGGAGCGATGCCCGTTGCGGTGCGCGCGCAGCGGGCATCGCGCTTGCGCCATTGGTTGGGCTGCTTGCGGAGCGTGGCGCAAGGAGGGTAACTGTTGCGTCGTCGGAGCGAGCGACGGCAATCGGCGCCGTCGCTGCCGACACGCTCGTTTTTTGTTCGGTCGTGAAGCGCAGCGTGACTTCGACGCCTTCGAGGGCGATGCGATAAAGTCCGAGGATCACGCGCCAAGTCCCAGCTTGAATCGGTCCAGGAAGGCAGCTTGGAGTGGCGCGATCCTGCGCAATGGTCACCCGCTTACGCCTTCCGCCGCTCCAACCACGAAACCCTCGCTGGTCCAGCGGTGAACCGGAAAAGCGCGCATCGAAGAGGCCGAGGTCAATCGCATTCGCTCCGCCAGCGCGGTCGTATGCGAGTTCGATCGTCACGGCGACCGTGCCTGTCGGAACGTCGAAAGGCAGATAGACGTAGCGGCTATCTGCGGCGCGCGGTGGCACGAGGCGCATCCTTTTCTCCACGATCTTCGAGCCTTGAGCCATGGAGAAGGCTGACGCGCTCAAGAGCGCGAACGCGAACAACCTGTTTCTGAAGAATTCTGCGCACATCTCGTTCAAAATATGTCTTCGCCTCGTCCCGGCGCTCTCGCCGGTTTTCGCGGCGCCCTTTCATCTTTCACTCCCGCTTCGTCTTCCATGCGCTGAGAGTTCAAGCGCGATCCGCTAGAAGTTGAGTCTCAAAGCGAACTGCATGACGCGCGGATCGCCAGCCAAGGTCGTGATCGTTGCGATGTTCGACCCGCGTATATCTCTGTTCGGCAGACCGAAGTTGGCGCGATTGAGCGCGTTGAACATCTCCCAGCGGAACTCCAGATAACGCGCTTCGCTCCCTAGCGAGAAGCGCCGATGGATGCCGAGATCAAGCGAGGCGAAACCGGGACCCCGCAGGACGTTGCGCCCTTGATTGCCGAAGCGCGTCGCGCCAGTCGGTAAAGGTTGAAAGGCGCGCGGTTCGAACCATTTATCAACCGTCGGATCGCTTACGCGCGGATCGGCAACGAGATCGGGCAACGTCGTCGAGAGGGCGCCCAGAAAGAGCGGATCGCCCGATTGCGTCACCGTAAACGGCCTGCCGGAACGCAGGTTGAAGGATCCGGTCAAGGTCCATCCGCCGAAGATGGCGGCGCTGACGCCTTGTCGCAGGCGAGCGCGTCCGCGCCCGAAGGGTAGATCCCAGATGCCATTGATCACCAAACGATGGCGCACGTCGAAATCCGATGGCCCGTACCAAGAGCGCAGATCGCGCGCGTTCTGCGGGAAACTGTTCGATCCGCCGCTGGTCAGATGCTCGAAAGAGTTATCGAGCGATTTTGCGAGCGTGTAAGCGATGCGTGTGGTCCAGCCGTTGCTGAATCGTTTGTCGAGCGTCGCTTCCATCGAATGGTAATTTGAAATCCCGTTGTCGTCGCGATATTCGATCAAGCCGTAGGCCGGATACGGGAAGAAGAGCGCGCGTGCCGGTAGCGACACGTTTGGATCGGGGTCGTTGATTGCCGCGGGTTTCGGACCCGGCAGCGGTTGGTTCAGGTCACGCAACGTCATCAAGTGCGTCCCTTTGCTCCCGACATAGCTCACCTCGGCGAGCCAATCGCGTCCGAGCTGCCGTTGCACGCCTATGCTCCACTGTTGCATGTAGGGCGTGCTGGCATCGGGATTGGCAGCGCGAAGTTGCACGCGGCGCACATCGACGTTGGCTGGCGAGAGAGTATCCGAAGCGAACCCGGTGCTCAGACGAAGCGCTGGTGTGAACGTATCGCTCGTGAAGTTGTAGTTGACGAAAAAAGGCGGATTGAGCGCCAATTGATCTTCCGAACCGATGCGATCGATCAAGTTGTAATAGATGCCATAACCGCCGCGGATTACCCACGAATCGGTAGGAGAATAAGCGAACCCGAAGCGCGGTGCGAGGTTCAGGTGATCGGGACGCACCAGCGCGCGATCGCGCAGCTTGCCATCACGGGCTAGGCGTAACGCGGCGAGAGCTTCTTGCGGCGTGCGCGCGCGCCGGGCGGCTTCCGGATCGAAATTGACCACGCGATTGTTCTTTTCATAAGCCGGCGAGCCGAAGTCGTATCGCATGCCGAGGTTAAGCGTCAAACGCGGCGTCGCCTTCCAGTCGTCTTGAACGAAGAAGGCATACAGGTAGCGGCGCTGGTTGACGATGACAAGATTAGCGAGCGCGGCATTGCGCGCCCAACCGACTAAAAAATCGGCAAACGGCGCGCCCGTGCCTGTGAGACCACCGGCGAACTGCGTGTAGCTTCCATCGAACCCAACGCGCCCGCGCGTTGCCGGAACGTCAAGGTAATCGAGGCGCAAAGGCCACATCACGTCCGCGCCGAAGCGCAGAGCCTGCGTGCCGCGCGTCCAAGCGAGCGTATTGGTGAACTGAAACTGCATCGAGTGTTGAAATTTCGGCAGGAAGTCCGGCGACCCCAAACGCGGACTGAAGCCGGAGATGACCACGCCGGGAACGCCGCCTTGAACTTCCGGCTTGTTCGGAATTCCTGGGATATAGTCGCTCGATGAGCCTTGCCCGAAAGGTTCTTGCACGCCATTGGCGCGCGCGCGCGCGTGGCCGAAGCGAAATTGATTGACGAGCGTTGGCGATAACACTGAATTCCACCCGATGGTGAGCGAGTGGCTGGTGATGTCGTTCTTCCCCCACGCGGATGTGTCCGTGCCATCGGCGATGCCGCCGAAAAAGCCGGGAACGAAACGGGTTCTTTTACTGTAAACGTACCTGCCGAAAAGATCGTTGTTCGAATTTAGATGCCAGTCAATCCGTGTAGTGAGGCGATCCTGATCGTCGGAGATCGAGGGCGTGCGCGCGAAGTTGTTAACGCGTCCAGGCAGATTCGGAGCGGGCCACAAAGACGCTAAACGCGCTGCAACCGGATCGATGTTCGTGATGCGATTGGCAGGAAAGGGTTGGCGGATGAAGCGCGGGTTGAACGGCGAGACGGGCTGTGATGGATCGAAACGCGGATTGGCGACTTGCGTGCGCGGATCGAAGATTTGGCCGCGACGCACGAACTGGCCCGATGGCGTGCCATCGGGATTGAGGATCGGGATGCGCTGTCCATTGAAGAGCAGCTCTTCGCCGAGCAGGGCCGAGAAATCTCCGCTGCGTTCGGCGGCGAGCGGCACCGTCGCGATGCGCAACACGCCCTGCCGGATGCGCGTCGCTTCGTAATCAGCGAAGAAGAAGGCGCGATCTTCGACGATCGGCCCGCCGAAGTTGCCGCCGAATTGGTGTTGGTTGCGTTGCGGTTTGCTCCGCCCGAGACGATTGGAGAAGAAATCGTTGGCGTCGAAGATCTTGTTGCGGAAGTACTCGTAGCCGAGGCCGCGAAGCTGGTTGGTCCCCGATTTAGTCGTCACGATGATCACGCCGCCGGCGGAGCGTCCCGTATCGGCGGAATACTGTGCCGTGATCACTTTGAACTCGCCGATAGAATCAACGGACGGGCGTACAACTTGAGTCGAAAACTCTTGCACGTTGGTCGAGATCGAGTTGTTGTCTTGCCCATCGAGGATGAAGTTGTTCATCAGCGAGCGCGTGCCGTGGATATTGACGCCGCCGGTACGTCCCGAAGCCGTGCCGCCAGCTTGTTCAGTGTAGGGGTCGCCTTGCGTTCCGGCGACCTGCACAAGCAGATCATCCCATGTTCTTTGTGTCAACGGCAGCGTCGTGATGCGGCGGTTATCGACCGTGTTGCCGAGCGATGCATCCTCGCGTTGCAAAGACAATGGCTCGTCGGTGATCGTGACTGCTTCGGTCACCTGTCCGACAGCCAATGTGAAATCCAAACGCGCGCGCTGGCCGACGAACAGCCTGAATTCCGGGCGCGTCTCGCGACGAAAGCCAGCGCGTTCAACAGTGATCGAGTAAGGACCAGGCCGCAGGTTGGTGAAGGAGTAGTAACCATCCTCGCCGGTCGCGGTCTGCGCGGAGATGTTCGTCTCCAGATTTGTGAGCACGACGCTGGCGCCGGGAACGGCGGCGCCGTTGGCGTCTGCGACCAATCCGGTCAGGGAGGCCGCATCAACCTGCGCGCGCGCTTGATCTCGTGCCGCGAAGAGCAACAGAAACGCGACAGCCAGCGCGAGGCAAGAGCGAGCGGAGAGAAGATTGAAGTTCATTGAGCGCTCCTTCGTTTTATCATCGGCGCGTACCAAGACGCGCGGCTTTCGGAATGAGAATTTTTCCAACCCCGATCATTGTGGCGCAGGGTTAACTCTTGCTTACCGGAGCTTTGCTTTGGCCTTAAATCTTTCGCGTCACGCTTGTGGCGCGAAGAGCGCGTTGGTCCTTATGTTTTCAAGGGATCTTTCGAGGGGCGTTTGGCCGCGGCGAAAGGTATCGCGCGAAGGGTCGGCGGAGAGTTGGCTTGGCGAGACTACGCCGCTTTGTTCAAGATCGAGATGAAAAAATCCCCGGAAGAGCCAGCATAGCGCGCTCTTCATGCGTTCGGGAGAATTCAGCGGCATGCGGCGAGGAATTTGAGGCGTTGGACGGTGGCGCTTGAAAAGCTAAAGCCGAAGAGCGCGAAAGCACTCTTGCGCTCTTCGGCAACGAAAGGAGCCGGGCGGCGAAGCGCATCACTCGACGACCGTGAACTTCGCTGAGGGCATCAGCGTTTGACCCGAGACGCGATCTTTGATGCGCACTTGCAACTCGTATTCGCCGGGCGATAGTCCGCTGGTCGAAAGCAATTTGGCGAGCGTCAGCCGTTGACCGGCATCGCTCATGCCGCGCCAATCTTCGGCCACCTTGTTCACCTCTTTGCCGTCTTTAACCAAGACGTATTCGACATCCACCGATGGACGAAGGGTCATCTGGTCGATGCCGGCATTGTAAACCTGCATGTAGATGCCGACGGGTTCGCCGCGTCGGTAGATGCCTGAAACGTTCGGGATGACTTTGTTCTGCCCGATGACGAACTGACCGATGGCCGGTTGATCGATCAAGCTTTGGAGTTTGGCCGCGAGCACGAGCGTCGAAGTTGAAAGTTTTTGTGAGTCGTATTTCGGCACGGTGAAACCGACGTGGCGAACGCCAGTTGCGCCGGAGTTGATATCGCGCACGATGACGTCGATTTTGTAGGTGCCGGGCGGAAGCGCCACCGCTTTTTGATAAGCCGACTTACGGTCCTTGATATTGGCTAGTTCTTCTGGCGTGGCGGTGGTGATCACCGGATCTTCGAAGACGCCCACGCGCCGACCAGCGACCGACGTGATGCGTCCGAAGATGTTGAGTTGGGCCGTCTGCACGCCACCGACATCTTTGAAGACGAGATCCCGATTTTCGGTCTGGATCGTAAAAGCTGTGACGACGCGATCGTCCGACTGGCGGAAGAAGTCTATCCGCATATCGAAATTGAGCGGATTGTCTTCGACCGCGGGAGTATTAACGGCTGTCGCCAAGTCGTTGAATTTGATCTGCGGCGCGCGTTCTAGGTCGGCCAGCAGTTGAAGGCGCGTGAACGGATTGTCCTGCTCGCGCATGTAGCTGTTCGGGCCGGTCAGCCCCGCAATGCGGTCGGCCTTGTTTGCTAGCCCTAGCTGTTCGGCGAGCGTCAACCCAGCTCCCGGCACATAGAGCAGCGCATCCTTTTCGTATGGCGAACGCGCGATGCGGTACTCGCCCGTGCCGGTCGGATCGACGAACTCTATTTCGACGCCGGAGCCGACGCCCGGAATGTAGCGGTAGAACCAGACCTCGAAGGGATATGTAGTGGTCGAGCCGCCGCCTTCGTAATAGGGGCGCTCGTATGGTCCACCCATCGGGTGGGACTCGATGGAATCCGGCTTGCCGAACTTGATGTAGATGCGCCCGCGATCGGTCTTCCATCCGGGGATGCCGGAGGTGAAGTGCTGATTAGCGTAGGCGATGCGCTCGTAGTATTCCTCTTTGAACTCGTTCTCTTCGGTGTCTGGATCAGGGTCGCGGCGCCGCCAGAAGGCTTCAATGAACTGCTCGCGTTCCTCGTCGGTTTGCAGTTTCAAGAAAGCTTTGCGCTCTTCGTCGGTGATGATGTAGGCGACATCCTCTTCGAGCCATTTTTTGTAAACCTTTTTGAGTTCCGGCTTGACATTGCGCGGGCGTTCTTCAACCGGCGTTTGGTTGCGGTTTTTGTCTTGCGCCCACACTGGCGGCAAGGCCAGCAGGAAAACCAAAGTCCAGACGAAGACGCGGAGTAAGTTGCCACTCATCGTTCACGCTCCTCGAGGATAAAAACGTTTCAAGTTGCCTTCGCTGCGAGTCGGACCAAAGCTCGTGACGAACCTGATGCTTTTGGGCTTAGCCTGAAGATTTTAGAATCCGGCGCAAAACCGAGTCAAGCCGCCTCCTCTTCGGCAACGCGCTCTTTACCGAAGATCCACGCGACGAAGATCGAAACTATGTAGAGAACGATCATCGGTGCGGCGAAGAGCATCATGTTCGGGACGTCGTTCGTCGGAGAGAGCACCGCCGCCGCGATCAAGATCACGATCAGCGCCGGGCGCCAGATGCGTATCAACAACCGCGCCGAAACCAGCCCGATGCGCGCCAGAATATAGGTCACCGCGGGCATTTGGAAGACGACGCCCATGCCGAGCATCACCAAGATGATGAAATCGAAGTAATCGCTCGCGCGTAGCAGCAGTCGAAAGTCTTGTCCAAGGCCGAGCAAATAGCTCGCCGCTGGCGGAAAGATAACGTAGTAAGCGAAAGCCGCGCCGATGACGAACGAGATGGTCGAAAGCAGAATGAACGGCAAGGCATAAGCGCGTTCGTGCGGATAGAGTCCGGGCGAGACGAAAGCCCAGATCTGCCACAGGATGAACGGCACTGAGAGACAGACGGCGGCGTAGAGCGAAACCTTGACGTAGAGCGAAAAAGGCTCCATCGCTGTCGTGACGATCAACTTGTCATCGATGCCCGGCAGCGCATCGGGGCGCGTATCGAACTCGGTCGGCAGGCGCACGCCTTTGGGGATCACCGTCGGTCCAGCGATGATCGGCTCATCGGTGAACAACCCGAGGCGCCCTTGCGCATCGCGCGCCACGCGGGCTTGCACCGAAGTGCCGGCTGGAATCACGCTCGATCCGAGTTTGGTCGCTTCGGCAAAGACGTAGCGCCCGGCTTCGCCTTCTCGCAGCGAATCGAGCGACAAAATACGCTCGTTTCCCGTCAAGCCGCCGAGCGGCAATTGCCGCTCCTGCGCCTCGGCCAACGCGCGCCTGATCGGAATGGCCAAAAAATTGTAGATGTAATCGGAGACGAACCAGCAGAGGACGAAGGCGACGAAGACGAAAAGAATGGACCGGATCAAACGGCGGCGCAGCTCGTCCAGATGTTCGAGAAAAGACATCTGCCCGCCGAGTTCTTCCTCGCGTTCCGGCTCGATTTCAGCTTTGGTCAGTGTGGATGCCATGTTCTGGATTCAAAAACTCGCTCCAGGAAAATCGCCGCGCCGAGAAGGGCATCAAAGCCATTCGCGTTTTTCCGCCGCGTCGGTCGGCGGTTCCTCTCGTTTCCCCGCATCGCGGGCGATGGTGTGGGCTGCTGGTTGAACCGATGGTTCGTATTGATCGGTGGTTGGGAAACTTTCGGTCTCGCGTGGCGCCGCATATTCGGGCGAGATTGGTTCAGCGACCATGGCGCGTGAAATCTCCCCCTCTTTCTCAAACCGCTCGCGCTCGACCTCCATCTCCCACGTTCGTTTGAAATCTTCGGAAGCGCGCTTGAATTCGCTCAGACTACGCCCGAGCGAACGCCCGAGTTCGGGCAAACGGCGCGGTCCGAAGATGATTAGGGCGACGACCAAGATGACGAGCAGTTCGGTCGTTCCCAAGAATTCGAAGATCAGCAGAAACATCTTTCTCCCTCCCGCCTCTTTGCTGCCATCGCGCCGGAGCTAGTCCCTTTTGCGCATCCCCTCGCAGAGGTTCCACTGCAACCGATGAAAGGAGAATGAAAAATGGATTAAATTCCTTTCATCATCTCTCGTCCGGCGACATGTCCGCTTTTTGGATGCGTCGCTCCGGTGATCCCTTTGCTTCGGTCCACGGTTCGCCGTAGCGTTCTTTGAAGACGATCTCGCACAACGGCAGGCGCCCCGGGTAGGGCTTCTCCTCGCCGCGCATCCGCCCGATGGCGAGCAACCCGACGACCTCTGCGTCGGATGGCAGCCCGAATTCGCGTCGCACGCCTTCGGCATCAAAGCCTTCCATGAGCACCGTATCGAAGCCGTAAGCTTCGGCGACGAGCATCATCGTCGTCAGCGCGATCGCCGTTTGGCGCGTCACCCATACATCGGCACGCTCTTGCTCCAAGGCTTTGACGGCTTGCGCCACCTTTTGTTCAACATCTTCGAGTCGTCCGGCACCACGCCGCGCCCCTTCGCGAAAGATACGTTCGGCCTCCTTGCGCCAACTCTCCTTCAACCCGACGCCGATGATGACGACGGGTGCTTCACTGATCTTGGCCTGATTGAAGGCGACGCGCTGCAAGCGCGCGCGATTTTGCCGATCGCGCACGACGATGAAACGCCATGGTTGCAGGTTATAGCCCGATGGCGCTTGTGCACCGAATCGCAAGATGGTCTCAAGCACGTCGTCCGGCACCTCATCGGAGGCGAAGCTGATGGTGGCGCGCCTTTCAAGCAGAATGCGCGTGATCGGTTTGAGCGGGGACCCATCCGGCTGTGTTGCCGGAAAACTGGTCGGCGGCTCATCCATCTCAAACCTTTTGGCTCCGTCAATCGAGGCGACAGTCATTGCGACTCGATTGTAGCGCGTCGCGTCGGCGGTGCAAACCCGCGAAGATAAAAGAAATCTGAAAAAACCGTTTCAAATCACCGGTCGGTCCCCGAACAAAAAGCGTGCTCCCACGCTGTTTGATCTAGGCGGCAGAAGAGGGCGCGGCCACGATGGTCGCGTTCGAGGTGCTTTTTGCTCGAATGGAAGCTGTCGCCGCTCGGTCGGCGATCTTCGCCGCCGCGAATTCGAGCGGTGTTCCGCGTTGAGATGAAAGCCAACGCGCGATCGCGCCCGCAGGGGCGCGGAACGGCTATGCTTTCGTTTGAGAGGAGAACGCGCGCCGCGTTCTCTTTGACCGCAACGATTGCGGCGCTTTATGCTGAAAGCCTTGGAGGAAGGAACATGAGCAGAAGCGCTCAGCGCATCGCATCGCTATTGCCTTCGGCCACCGAGATCGTCTGTGCGCTCGGCCTCGAAGAATCGCTTGTTGGCATCACGCACGAGTGCGATTACCCGCCTTCGGTGACGACCAAGCCGCGACTTACGTCGAGCCGCATTTCGCACGAGACGATGTCGAGCGCGGAGATCGATCATGCCGTCCGTTCCCAACTGGATGGACACGGTTCGATCTACGACCTGAACGAAGAACTGTTGCGCCAACTCGCCCCGGATTTGATCTTGACGCAAGAGCTTTGCGACGTTTGCGCGGTCAGTTACCGCACGGTTAGTCGCGCCGCGCGCCTTCTCGATGCGGACGTGCGCGTCGTCTCGCTCGAACCGAACACCATCGAAGATATCTTCGACAACATTAGAACGGTGGGCCAGTTAACCGACAGCGTGCGCCAAGCCGAGCGCGTTGTGGGACAGCTCGCCGCGCGGCTGGATGCGCTCGGTGCACGCACCGCCGATGTCGCCCGCCCGCGCACACTGTTGCTCGAATGGTTGGAGCCGCCCTTTGCTCCGGGCCACTGGGTGCCAGAACAGCTCTCGTTTGCTGGCGGCGATCCGTCGTTCGGTTTCATGGGCGCACCGTCGCGCACGACTACCGCCGAAGAGATTCGTGCGTACGATCCGGAAGTGATCGTGCTCATCCCCTGCGGCTACTACATCGCCGACATCTTTCGCGCTCTCGAAAAGGCTGTGCTTCCTGAGGGTTGGAGGGAGTTGACCGCCGTGCGTCGAGAACAAGTCTGGGCTGTAGATGCGACCGCGTATTTCAGTCGACCGGGACCGCGCGTGGTCCGCGGCGCCGAGATACTTGCGCGCATCCTTCACCCCGATCGGTTCGGTCCGCCTGACGAACGAGAAGCTGTGCGCGTGCCGCTGGAATTGATGCGCGTCGAAGCGTAAGGATGACGGACTTGCGATCTTTCGCGTTCTGCGACCGGCTCCATGCCGTTGGAGGCATGGAACGGATGAAGCTGATCTTCGTGGCCGCCAAAGAGGAGGCGATGACGTAGGACGTTTCGGGTACGCTCGCTTGAAAGTTGAAACGACGGGGAGCGTTGCAAACGAAAAATCAGTGGTTCAAATACCGTGAGCCATTCGGGGATGACGGAACAGGAATTCAAGGGCGCATCTTTCGAAGGGTTCGCGCAGGTTGCGGAGTCACTCGCGGCGACGAGCCGGAAGCTAGAGAAAGCGGCGCTTCTCGGCCAATATTTGCGCGGTCTTGAGGACCGAGATCTGCGCTGTATTCCTGCTGGGCAGCAATTCGCCTTGAGCGACGCGCGCACGACCAGCGTCGGCACCGCGTTGCTGCGCGAAGCGTTAAGCGAGGCAACTGGTGTAGAGATCGCAGCGCTGCGCCCGCGCTATGTGCGCTTGGGCGATGCCGGCGAGGTCGCTTTCAAGGTGATCAACGAAACGTGCGGCAAGAGCGGTTCGCTGAGCTTGACGTTGGCCGACGTCGAAGATTTGATCGGCGCGCTGAGCGCAAGCGTGACGCGAAGAAGGAAAGGACATGCTCGCGGAGGCTTTCCGCCGCACAGACGCGTTTGAGGCGAAATACTTGACCAAACTGCTCGCAGGCGACCAGCGCATCGGTCTGCGCGAAAGGCTAGTGGAAGATTCAATTACGCGCGCTTTCGAACGCCCTTTGATCAGCGTCGCGCGCGCCAGCATGCTTACGGGCGACGTCGGCGAAACGGCCGTGCTTGCGCGGCACAATGAATTGGAACGAGCGACTGTGCGTCTGTTTCATCCGGTGAAGTTCATGCTCGCCTCTGCCGCGCTCGATGCAGCGGATGTCGCTCGGACCATGAGCGGCGAATTCTTCATCGAAGACGAATACGACGGCATACGCGCGCAAGCGCGCACATCGGCGGCGGGCGCGTGCGGCTCTTCTCCCGCACGCTCGACGAGGTGACACACCGATTTCCCGAGCTGGTCGAGGAGCTGGCGAAGCTTTCTGCCGATGTCATCATCGACGGCGGGATCGTTCCCGTCCGCGCCGGACGGGGTCTGCCTTTCAGTGCGTTGCAGAAGCGGCTCGGGCGAAAGACGGTTTCAGCAGAGATGATCGTAGTCTTTTGCCATCGCTTCGGGATCAGCCGTCGGTTGGGACTTCGATGCGAATCAAACGTTCGCGCGCGTAGAAGTAAAGGCGAAATGGACGCAGCGCATCGCGCCCCAAAAGCACGGGCGTCTGCGCCTCGACTCCGTAGAGGAAGTCAGTCGGCACATTGCGCAGCAACATCGTGCCGAGCGCGATGGTCGCCGGTGCGATGCGCCGCGCGTTGATGCCACCCCCGCCGAGATCACGCAACACCGCATCGGTTGGCCCATCGGCAGGCGGTTCGATGCCGAGCCTGCGCGCTGCAGCAGAGTTCACAGCGAGACCAAGACCCGATCCCGTGTCGAGCAGAGCGCGCTGTCCATTTGCGAGTCGGACGAACGGACGACGCCCTTGCGCATCGGGCAACCAACGCACAACGGTCATTTCGCGGCTTCGTGCAAAAGCCTCTTCTCCATCGAGGGCGCACAGTTCGCCCGCAGGCATGTCTATAACGTAATTGAGTGGCCAGAAAGCTTCCGTCGGGTCGAGTATGCCGTCGAGGCCGCGAGGCAGCGGTGCAATGATGACTGCTCCTTCAGCGGGAAGGAAATTATCTGCGTCGCCAATGGCGAGCTTGCTGATGCGCGCATGCGTTCCGGTGACAATACCTCTTCCGCTCAGGCCGGTTATTTGGGACTCGCGTGCCGTAGGTTCTACGCGCGCTTGCGCGGCAACGCGCGGCGCGATGATGGTTGCGCCGGCTCCGGTGTCAATGGCGAAGACGTAAGGTCCAACGTCGTTTATCCAGACATCGACAAGCAACCCACGACCCTCGCGCTCCTGAAAACGAACGGGACGCGGCAGCGCGCGTGAGGTGAACGTTGCGGCGAGCGATCGCTTGAGGGAAAAAATGGCAGCCCCGACATGCGGAGCTGCCCCAATGAAAGTGACCAGAAGGAGGAGGCTAAAAACGATGCCAAGCGCTTGTTTCTGCATGACGCGCCCGAAAACACCGTCTCAAGGCGATCCGAAAGATCACGGCGTTTTTGAAACTTCAGGAGTTAATATCGGCGGTCGTCACGCTTGCGCAACTTGTAAGTGTATAGCGCCGAGCCGCCCGCACCAGCAAGCGCGCCGATCAATGCGCCTTTCTTGCCGCCGACTGCGCCACCGACCGCGGCCCCGACGCCCGTGCCGATAGCCACCGTCAACTTGTCACGGTGCCGATCCCAGAACGAGCGATTGTCCCGACGGTAACGCACATAGCGGCGATCGTTGTTGTAATCATAATAGACCCGACGCGCGCTGCTCGAAGAGCGAACCGGCACGTTGCGATAAACCACCCTTTCGCTCGGGCTCGATGTCGCGCGTGTGCCAGTCGCCTCGCTCCGGCCAGCGCGGAAGCCCTCGGCGAAACCATCGCGATAAGCGATCTGTTCTGGTGTCAGTGCCGCTTCGCTAGTCTGTTCGTTTTGCGGCGCCGGAGTTGTTTGCGCCGTCGGCAACATCTGCGCTTGCGTCTGTTGCGTGGTCGCTGGCGTCGTCGTTGGCGCAGTTGTCGCATTCGCTGTCGGCTCTGGAACTTTCGGCCCCGTAGAACGGGACACAAGAGCACCGACAGATCCGCCGAGCAGTGCCGCCGCTAAGCCGACCGCGAGAATCTTATGATTGGTGTTCGCTAGCATGATCTCTTCTCCTCAGGAAAAGCTCTTAAGTACTGACAACGGGGAAAGCTCACCAGACGAAGGAGCAATTGCCGTTCCATTGGGAAGGGACCTACAGGATAGCAACCGAAGTAGCGATGCTTTCACATATTGTTGCGTGGGATGTCGACGACGTCGAATCGAAGTTACAATCAAGTTGCAATCAGATCGCAATCTTCGCGTGACTGCTGAACATGCGGTGAATCGCATTGCGAATGCACCAAAACGTCGAACGTGAATACGAAATCAATCATCCGCTGGAACACTTTTGAACTGCGCCTGAAGCTCTCCGGAAAAGCGGTGCCAGCCCTTGATCGGAGTCGGCGGCGGCACCGGTGTCCTTAAAAA
>NZ_PSLQ01000023.1:0-12365 GCF_040289685.1 Pyrinomonas sp. | reverse complement strand
CTTGGAAACTCTTCGGGAAAAGCGGCGCCTTGGTAGAGGATTTGAACCTTTCGTGTTCGACGATGTTTCGATCACGAAGCCATTGATCGCGTCCGCCGCGCACTTGGCCGAATGTGGATCCTCCGTGTTCGACTGTGAGTTGGTCGCCGAAGGACAAAGTTGCTCTCTCATGCGGTTTGTGCCAGGCATTCCCCTTCCGAGCGGACACCCATTCGCTCCGCGTTCAGGCCGAGGCTCGTACAACTCGAGCGAGACTGCGTAGGTCATCTTGGTCGGCATCGAAAGCGCGCGTTATAATTCCATTAGTGGGTTTTATCAAACGACTGGAGGCGAGTAGTGACTACGCGCACTGAAACTTTCCGTCTCGCGCATCGGCTCGACGAAGTCGGCTTTTCCGACATCGTAAAGATACGCAACCGCATCATGGAACTGCGGGCGCAGGGAGCGCGCGTTTACCAATTCGAGGGCGGCGAACCTTTTCTCAATACGCCGGAACACATCAAGGGAGCGATGGTCGAGGCGCTGCGCGAGAACAAGACGCGCTACGCGCCGTCATCTGGCATCCCCGAACTGCGTGCCGCGATCGCCGAAAAGGTGCAGGCGCGCAACCGCATTCCGGCGCGCATGGAGGATGTGATCGTGCTGAATGGCGGAATGCAGGGGCTGTTCGGCGCGTTTCAGTCGGTGGTCGATCCCGGCGATGAGGTGCTGGTCTTTTCGCCCTACTGGACGCCGATCAAAGACTTGATCGCGCATTGCCAAGGCGTAACGGTGCTGGTGCCCACGGCGGAGGCAAGGCGCAATGGATTTGCGGACACGCTGGCGCGTTACGCCAGTCCGAGGACGCGCGCTATCTACTACAACACGCCGCAGAATCCGACCGGCATAGTGTTGACGCGCGCCGAGGCCGAAGATGTCGCCCGTTTCGCCATCGAGCGCGATCTCGTCGTCATCGCTGACGAGGCTTACGAGGATTTAGTGTACGATGGCGAACACGTTTCGATCGCATCGTTGGACGGCATGTTCGAGCGGACCATCACCTCTTTCACGCTCTCGAAATCATATGCGATGACCGGGTGGCGCGTCGGTTATGCGGTGGCGACTGAACCTTGGATGACCGGTTTGCGCAAGACCACGCTCTATTCGACCAATGGCGTTTCAACCCCCTCGCAATGGGCGGCGGTTGCGGCGCTTGCCACGCCCGTCTCCTTTTTCGATGAGGTTCGGGCTGAATATCGCAAGCGGCGCGATCTTCTCGTCGCCGGACTCAACGAGCTTGGTTTCCATTGCGAAGCCCCCGCTGGCGCCTTTTACGCCTTTCCCGATGTCTCGCGCCTCGGGCTGGATAGCCGCGCGGCGGCTGATTGGCTTCTGGACAAAGCGCAGGTGGCGACAGTGCCAGGCATCGTCTTCGGCGAACACGGCGAAGGACACTTGCGCTTCTCCTTTTCGACTTCGCTCGAAACCATCGAACAAGGACTCGATTCGTTGCGGCGTTGCCTGTAGAATCTTTCGGCCAGGTCAGTGAAAGAACCGCACGAGGAGTCTGCCGCTTTGCCACCCAGACCGGCCAAGAAACACTCGGCGAAATCGCGCAGCGAATTCGCGTTCATCGCACAGCTTCGTCGCAAAGCGTTCGCGGCAGCACGTTCGTCCGGCGTAGTCGTCGGCATCGGCGACGATGGTGCCATCGTGTGCCCGCGCACGCGCGCGCGACTCATCGTCGCGGCGGACATGCTAATCGAAGAGATAGATTTTCGTCGCGAGTGGACCAACGCCACTCAACTGGGCCACAAAGCGCTGGCCGTTTCGCTCTCCGACATCGCGGCGATGGGCGCGCGTGCACGCTGGGCTTTGGTAGCGCTCGGCGTGCCACACGACGTTTGGCAAACGGACTTTCTCGATCGCTTTTATCGCGGCTTGCTGGCGCTCGCCCGCCAGAGCGGCGTCGCGCTGATCGGCGGCGACCTCTCACGCTCGCCCGACCGGATCGTCATCGATTCGATCGTGCTCGGCGAAGCGCAGCGCCCCGTTCTGCGGTCCGGGGCGCGACCGGGCGACCTGCTCTTCGTCACCGGCGCGCTGGGCGGGGCGGCGGCAGGTCTTCGCTTGCTCAAAGCCGGAGCGACGCTGCCGCCGCGGAGCGCGGCGGCTCGTTTGATCCGTCGACATTTTTTGCCTCGACCGCGCCTTTCGTGGGGGCGATATCTCGCTGAAGAGAGATTGGCGACCGCGATGATCGATATCAGCGATGGCCTCTCGTCCGACCTCGCGCACCTATGTCGCGAAAGCGGCGTAGGCGCAACCATCGACGCTGCGCTCATCCCTGTCGATCCGCTCATCGTGAGATCGTCTCTGCACGATGTTGATCCATTGCGTTTGGCGCTTGATGGAGGGGAGGATTTCGAGCTTCTCTTCACGGTGCGCCCGCGCGATGTTCGGCGTTTGCCGCGCGAGCTAGACGGCGTGCGCGCCGTTCGCATCGGCGAAGTCACGGCGCGACGACAGCTCGTGCTCATCCGCGATGGACAGAAGATCCCATTGCGTCCCGGAGGCTTCGTCCATTTCAACGGGCGGTGAAGGATATCGAGGCCAAAGCGTGACGAGGGGCGAGGAACGAATTTCGTCTGTTTCGGCAGACCGTGAGAGATCTTCGCGACCGAGCGAATCCGTAAGCCAGCAATGAACTGCATGGCGCGCTGCTTTCATCGAGCATGCGCTGAAAAATCAGCGACGCATGAGCCGCGCCAGAGGATTTCGGCGTACGCGCCCTTGCCGTGCGCTCGTCGGTGCCGAACACGGAAAGAGAATGGCCGTGATTGACTCGCCAGCGAAGCTTGCCTAGACTCGAATTGGAACAGTATTCCCTTTTCGAGGTGAGAAAGCTTCATGTCTTTGGTCGTGCGTGTGGCTGCTGCCCTTTCCTGCTTTGTCGTCGGTTTGGGCGCCGTCAAGCCCTATTTGAATGACCCCGATCACCTTTCATGCGGGGGGCGGAGCGAACTCTGCGACGAACGACCATCAATCTATTGTCGTTGCGACGAGCATGATCGCCGCGTTGCACTGCGCCTTTTATCTTTGCCGCTGGATCTTCCAGTACCCGAGATCCGATCTGATCAGGGGGCGACCGTTTGGTTCACAACCGAACTCAACAGCCAAGGTCAAGTCGCGTCGGCGAGAGCCTTCGCTTGCGATGATCAGCGGTTGTGTCTTGTCGCGGGAGCGGCAGCGCGCCGAGCACATTTCATGCCGCCTGGCATCATCATGCCGGGGACGCTCAACTAACACTTTATGCCTGCGGGGAATTGGGTAGAGTAGGATGTTGAAATTTCACAACACGCTTTCAGACAAGCTTGAAGATTTTCGCCCGTTGCGCGAAGGCGAGGCCGGTTTCTACTTCTGCGGCCCGACCGTTTACGACTACGCGCACATCGGTAATTTCCGCTCGATGATTTTCGCCGACATCCTCAGGCGCTACTTGAAATTCAAGGGCTATCGCGTCACGCACGTGATGAACATCACGGATGTCGAAGACCGCATCATCGCGCGCTCGCAAGAACGAGGCGTCACGATCGACGAGTACACGGCGCAGTACATCGAAGCGCTGTGGGAAGATTTCGATGCTTTGGGCTGCGAGCGGCCCGACATCGTGCCGCGTGCAACGCGCCACATCCCCGAAATGGTCGCGCTCATCAAACGGCTCCTTGAAAGCGGGCACGCTTACAGGTCGGATGGCTCAATCTACTACCGCATCAGCTCTTTCCCCCAATACGGGAAGCTCTCGAAGATAAATTTTGCGGGCAACATCGTCGGCGGAAGCGAACGCGTCGATTCCGACCGCTACGACAAGGAGGACGCGCGCGACTTCGCCTTGTGGAAAGCGCCGAAGACGCCGGATGAACCGGCATGGGATACCGAAATCGGGCGTGGACGCCCCGGCTGGCACATCGAATGCTCAGCGATGTCAATGAAGTATTTGGGCGAGACGTTCGACATTCATGCTGGCGGCATAGATCTCATCTTCCCGCATCACGAAAACGAGATCGCGCAAAGCGAAGGGGCGACGGGCAAGCCTTTCGTCCGCTACTGGCTCCACGCCGAGCACCTCAAGGTCGAAGGCGAAACGATGTCAAAATCGCGCGGCAACTACTACACCTTCCGCGATCTGCGCGCGCGAGGCTATCGGCCCGAGGGCATCCGCTACCTTCTCCTGAGCGTGCCTTATCGCAAGCAATTGAACTTCACTTTCGATGCGTTGCGCGCGGCGGAAAAAACGGTCGAATCGTTGCGCGATTTCCATCTGCGTCTCGCCGAAGCGCGAACCGAACCGGGTAGCAACCCTGAGGTGCGCGCCGCGGCGGCGCGCGCCGCAGAAGCCTTCGAGGCCGGAATGGATGACGATCTGAACACGTCGGTCGCGCTCGCAGCGATTCACACGCTGACGCACGAGGTCAATCCCGTGCTCGTCTGCGGCTCGCTGCGCGAAGATGACAAGCGCGACTTGCTCGCTTTGATTGAACGCTTCGATTCCGTGCTCAACATCTTTGGCAAGCCCGAACGCGAGATGTTGGATTCCGAAATCCAAGCGTTGATCGACGAGCGCCAAGAGGCGCGTCGGCGTCGCGATTGGGCGCGCGCCGATGAGATCAGAAACTATCTAGCCGAGCGCGGCATCATTCTGGAAGACACGCGCGAAGGCGTCAGGTGGAAGCGGCGCTGAACAGAACATTGCCGGCTTGCGAGAAGCAGCAGCAAATTCATCCCCAAATTCCGCAACAGCATCTTCAGGGAAGGGGATCGTAGAGCTTCTCGCTCCGGTCTACGGCCGCGTCGTCTGCGCTCAGCCCGATGGGCGCGCTTGGGCGTCGTTGAGTTTTTCGAGCGGGAGAGGATAAAATCAAAGGGGTTGAGGCTTTCGGCCATTTCGCGCCGAAAGCCCGAACGGAATCAAAATCGGTCTTTCGATCAAACTATCAAAGCGTTGGTTGACGCAGACGTCGTCAACGTTTTTGTGAGATGCGATTGCGTGAACTTCTCATGCGCGTTTACGAAAGCGCGCTCGCCTTTGGCGCGTCGCCCCTTCGTCCGCTCGATCTTCGCCCGAACCTCTTTGCGGACTAGTCTTCGCTTCTCCTGACATCTCAACCGCCATCTACAAATGCTCGAATTTCCAATGAGAGAAAGGAGAAGAACTATGTCCGCCATTTTGACCGTCGAAAGACCGCAGATCAAAACCGCGCTCCCAGGACCGAAAGCGCAAGAGATCATCAACGCCGATCACCGATTCGTTTCCCCCTCCTATACGCGACCCTACCCGTTCGTTGCAGCGCGCGCTGAAGGAGTTTGGATCGAAGACCCAGACGGCAACATCTTTCTCGACTGCAACGCGGGCGTCGCCGTCTGCTCGACGGGCCACTGCCACCCGGAGGTCGTACGCGTCATTCAAGAGCAAGCGGCAGAGCTGATCCACATTTGCGGCACCGATTATTACTACCGGCACATGCCCGAACTCGCGCGCAAGCTCGATGAGATCGTGCCCGTGCCAAGTCCGACGCGCACGCACTTTGCTAACAGCGGCACGGAGGCCGTAGAAGCCGCATTGAAGTTGGCGATGTACGCGACGGGCCGCGAGAAGTTCATCGCCTTCTTCAACAGCTTTCACGGGCGCACGCTCGGTTCGCTATCGCTTACCTCGTCAAAGGCGGCGCAACGCCGCGGCTTCCGCCGTCAAGCATTGGACGTCACGCATGTGCCCTACGCCTACTGCTTCCGTTGTCCATACAATGTAGGCAAATGCGAAGACGGCACGTGCTGTTTGGGCGCGATCGACTGGATTGAAAATCGCTTGTTCAAAACCACTGTGCCGCCTGAGGAATGCGCCGCGATCGTCGTCGAATGCGTGCAGGGCGAAGGCGGCTACATCCCCGCGCCGCGCGAGTTCTTGCAAGGGCTTCGTCGCCTCTGCGATCAACACGGCATCTTGCTCATCGTTGACGAAGTGCAATCCGGTATGGGACGCACGGGCAAGATGTTCGCCTGCGAGCATTACGATTTGCAACCCGACATCATCTGCCTCGCCAAGGGGATCGCCTCCGGGCTGCCTTTAGGCGCATGCGTTGCGCGCGCCGATCTGATGACGTGGAAGCCGGGCGCTCATGCTTCGACTTTCGGCGGCAACCCGGTCGCCATCGCCGCCGCGTTGAAAACGATCGAACTGTTGGAACGCGAACTCATCTCGAACGCCGCTGAAGTGGGCGCTTACCTGCAACAGGGCTTGCGCCGTTTAATGGAGAAGCACGAGGTGATCGGCGATGTGCGTGGGCTTGGCTTGATGATCGGCGTTGAATTCGTCGAGGACCGCGCGACGATGAGGCCGGCGCCGGAAATTCGCGATCGCGTCGAGCGAGCGTGTTTCGAACGCGGGTTGATCTTGCTTGGCGCGGGGGCGAATGCGATTCGTTGGTCCCCGCCGCTCATCCTGACGCGCCAGCAGGCCGATGTCGCCATCGAGATCTTCGATGAAGCTCTCTGCGTCGCTAGCCGAGAAAGATCATCGAGCGCGCCTTTTGCAAGCAAGGTGAGCGAAGTCGGCGGATAGAATGCGATTAGAATAAAGCGCTGGATGATAAACGGCGAGATCTGCGTTCGCCGCTTATCATCCGGCCTGCAAAGCCTGAAGCGCTCTCTCGGGAAAAGATCTCGAAGACTGTCGAGCTAGCCTGGGCGAGGGCTGAAGATGTTGTGCGCGACGAGATATGACCAGCGCCCACGCGGGTGGAAGGTTACGGTTTCACGGCGTCAGGCAATCAATACGGTTTCTTGCGGAGCGATCGCCGTAAGCTTCCGTTGCAAAGCCAAACGGCTGCACACAGAAATGGCTGATCGGCAGTAGGGGCGGAAAAGTTGTACCGACATCTTGCATCGCGTAGTCGCCGAATAGAGCAAAGCCCGTGTCCGGTCGTGCATTTCCGGCATGATAAGCGGGCGTGAAGGCATCGGGCACCTGCTTCTCGGAGCCATCTGGCAAGTCGTCTGCATCCATGTTCTGAACCCGGCGACGGTGGGCTCGTGACTTGAGTCACCACAGATGCGCTCGCCGTATTCCCAAAGTCATCCATAGTGCGCAGCCGAGGGCGAGGCGCCGCTGTTGGTTGATGGTGGGCGTCCCCTATGCGATACTGAAGGTGAAGTGGTCGTCACCAAATAGGGCTGTGCGCCATCTCGGTGGCCGCAGGGCACACAAAGGCCACAAACGCTTGGGAAGCTACCTCAAGACTCGCGCAGCAATGGGTCACTCGGTGACGAACCAAGGAATCCGCGCGCTCTGGCCGTGGGAGCGGCAACCTTCTTGCCCCACTCATATCCACTCGTCAACTGCGTAAGTCTTAGAATGGAATCTATCAAACAGTTGAAGCACCCTGTCTTCCGCGCTGCCTGTCGTCTAACCGAGACCGCGCCGCGCCAAGCGGAACGCCGTTTCCTGATGGAGGGCGCCTCTCACATCGCCAAGGCACTCCATGCCCCACTGCGCCCTTTGCAGGTGTTCATCAAGGAGGAGGCTGAACCTGATTTAGCCGATGCCTGTGAACGGGCTGGCATCCCCGTTTACTCTGTCAGTAAAGGGCTGTTTCACCGTCTGCTGGTCAGTGGATATGAGACTAACACCACTTCCGTTGCGGTCTTCCCTTTCTGGGACGTTTCGCTGCAAGAGGTATGTGCGAGGCGCGAAGCAGTAGTAGTCGTTGCGGAAGGGATACAGGACCCCCGAAACTTAGGGATGCTGATACGCACCGCCGATGCCGCACGGGCAAGCGCCCTGATACTTGCCTCGCCGCGCGCTGATCCCTACAGTCGTGCCAGCGTGCGTTCCACCACCGGCAGCATCGCATTCCTGCCCGTTGTCTCGTGCGCTGATAGCGTCACGGTGATTGAATCTTTTCGCCAGCATGGGTGGCGACAGGTTGGCTCCAGCGCACATGCCGAAAGGCTCTTCTGGGAGGAGGACCTGACCGCTCCATTCTGCCTGTGGGTAGGCAACGAGGAACAGGGACTGCTGCCTGACACGCGCACTGCCCTCGACACCGTGGTACGTATCCCGATGTCAGGCGGGGCGCATTCGCTGAACGTCGCCGTCGCCACTGGGATCATTTTGTTCGAAGCCGTCAAACAGAGAACCGTCTTTCGGCAATAACGGCCAAACCCACGGGCGGCAACGGAAGGCAGCGGCATTGCCATCCGGTGCAGCGCCTTGTCAGGCTTCGTTCTTGTCTTGTGACCGCCTCGGTTCGTTTCGCGCGCTTCGCACGCTTCGAGTCTCTTGGTTTCCGTTGGCTGCTTTTGATCGCCCTGATCTGTTTAGCGCGCGCTTCGAGCCTTTCGGTTTCTGCTGGCCGTTTTGTGGCGCGTGTCAATAGCGGATTGAAACTGCCCAAGAAAATCGCGCTCGAACAAACAGCGGATTGCAGCTTCCAAACATCATCGCGCCTCATCCCACAGGCGTATGTTCGGTTTACGCGCTCAACTCCTCAATGCGTCCGTGTGATCCTAACCCACAGCTTGTCCTTCATCCGATAGCTGCTGCCGGTTGCTAAGTGATCGAGCGCATCTCTTCCCGCGTGAGCGAAGTCTTCCGCGACGAGCCATTTACTTACGCTTCGCGGACTCATCAAGGGGGTGCAACGAGAGGTGCTGGAGCGTTCAGCCGAGTTCGCGGGCGATGATGGAAGCAAGTTGCGCGGCCATCTCTTCGATGGTTGCGCGATCGCGCCCTTCGAGCATGATGCGGGCGAGCGGTTCCGTGCCCGAATAGCGAAGCAGGAGTCTTCCTTGGCCGTTGAGCGCTCGTTGCATCTCTTCGGCGCAAGCTTTGATCGCTGCAACTTCATCGAACGGCACTTTCTCGCGCACGTGGATGTTGACGAGCACCTGCGGGAAGGGAGTGAAACCAAAGGTGAGTTCGCTCAAGCTCTGCGCCTTCTCGCGCATCACGCGAAAGACTTGCAGCGCCGTAAGCAATCCGTCGCCGGCTAGGCTCAGTCGCGGGAAGATAATGTGGCCTGATTGTTCGCCGCCGAGCGCTGCCCCGGTGCGCAACAACTCTTCAAGCACGTATTTGTCGCCCACAGGCGTGCGAAGCAGTTTGATGCCGCGCTCGCGCAGCGCCACTTCAAGCCCCATGTTGCTCATCACCGTCGCGACGACAACGTTTGCCGAAAGCTCAGCGCGTTCCTGCATGTGTTGCGCCATGATCCAAAGCACGGCGTCGCCATCCACAGCGTTGCCGCGCTCATCGACGAAAAGAGCGCGGTCGGCGTCGCCGTCAAAAGCGACGCCGACATCAGCGCCATGATCTAAGACAGCACGTCTTAGGCTATCGAGGTGAAGCGAACCGCAGTCGCGGTTGATGTTACGTCCGTCGGGTTGGTTGTGAATTGCCGTGACGCGCGCCCCCAATCTCGCGAAAAGCTCGGGCGCGATCTCGAAGGCAGCGCCATTGGCGCAATCTAGCACGAGCGTCAAGCCTTCAAGACGCAGATCCGCGGCCTTGTCGCTGAGGTGTTGAAGGTAGAGTTCGCGCAGCTTGCGAGCGGAAGGCGAGTCATCCTCAACCGATCGGTCGGCGGATGAAGAGATGGGGCGTACATCCGTTCGACGTGCGGCGAAGATGTCCTCTTCGATCAAGCGTTCCATCTGATCGTCGAGCTTCCGGCCCGTCGGCGCGAAGATCTTGATGCCGTTATCGGTGAACGGATTGTGCGACGCGCTGATGACGACGCCGGCGTCGGCGCGAAGATGTTGCGTAAGGTATGCGACGCCGGGCGTGGTGATAATGCCGGCAGAAACGCAGTCAGCGCCAACGCAGCGCGCTCCGGCGATGAGCGCTTGTGCGATCCACGCTCCCGATTCGCGCGTGTCGCGTCCGACGATGATGCGCGGCGCGCGCGCCAGTTGCGCGGTCAGATGTCGTGCGAGCGACCATCCCGTGATGTGAATCGTTGCGGCATCGAGCGGAAATCTTCCGGCTTCGCCGCGCATTCCATCAGTTCCGAAAAGTTTGGCCATGCTCTTCTCGTTGCAGTGAAGCGTCAATTGGGGCTTTCGAGCGATTTGGGAGAGACCGAGAGGATCTCTAGCTGACGAACTGCGTCGGCTGGACCACCAAGACGCGGGCGCACGGTTCCATCTTCGCTGCGTTCGAGTCTTAAGGTCAAGTCCTCGGCGCGCAAAGACTCGATTACGGACCGAGGGCCGCGCACAACGACGGTCGCGCGCGGAGCCGCGGGCCGAGCACCATCGCTTTCTACGACGACGTTGGAGAGTTTCTTCTCCTCGGCTTGCTCGGCGATTTCGATGCGCACGGCAACGCTCGGCTCCAGCGCGACGACCTTGGCATCCGAGATGTTGATGGTCGCTTGCGGGACGGTGAAGCTGGCTTGTCGCCCGCTCAAAAGGATCGATTCCGTAGTGACTTTTTGCAACGCTTCGACGTGGCTTTCCGGGCCGCGTATCTTGACGCGATCGGGGATCACCTGAATGCGGCGGATCTCGTAGCCATCGGGCAATGTTCCTTCAATGTGCGGCTCAACGGCGACTTCGCGTTCGACGCGCCGTTCGAGCCGCAAAGGCAAGCGGTCCGGTTCAATGTCTTCGATGCTCACGCCGTCGGGAAGTTCCATTGAAATGCGTTCTGGCGTCAAGACGAGGACGCGCTCGCCGAGTTCGTACCCGTGCAGATCCACCGTGGCAACGAGATTGCGGACGTTCAAAGCATCGAGCGCGCCTTTGGTCCCGCGCAGCGTGACTTCGATCTCGTCGCGCGGCGCGTTGCCTATTTCAACGTTTTCCGGCAGGAGGAAGACGAGCGGGACGCCGCGCAGACGGATCGTCGCCGGAGTGCGTTGCCCAGCGACGGCGAACCACAAGGCGAGCGCGATGGCGAGCGCCAAAGCCTTGAGCGCCCAGTCGTCAAACAACAGCGCGTGAGTCCAGCGGCGTACCGCTTGCCACGCTTCGGTTGCATCGAATTTCGTTTCGCGTCCGTTCACCGAAGAACGTGCTCCATCGAAATCGCGCGCTTCGGGGAGAGCGCGTCTTGACGCAAACCTCTCGCCGCGGAAGACCTTCATCTGCCGACGCGAATGCGCGTTCGATCAACGCTGAGACGCGCAGAGTGGCGTGCGCCGAGATCAAGCTGAGACAGCTTCTTCCGCTTCGCGTTCGGCTTCAGCTCGCAGCCGACGCTCTTCGCGGCGTTGTCGCGGCGACTGCAAAGCTTGCAGAATGGCTGCGCGCAAGCGCGTAGCATCAAGCCCGCGTTTGATCTGCCCGCGTTCGACGAACGAAATCAAACCAGTTTCTTCCGATACCACTACGGCCACGGCATCCGTTGCTTCGGTGATGCCAATGGCAGCTCGATGGCGCGTGCCGAGATCTTTTGATAAGCGCGGGTTGAGCGTGAGCGGTAGAAAGCAAGAGGCCGCTACTACGCGATGCCCGCGAATAATCACTGCTCCGTCGTGAAGCGGTGTGGCCGGATTGAAGATGGTCACGAGCAGATCGTAGCTCAGCTCAGCGTCGAGTCGAATGCCGCTGTCGGCGGCGTTGGTTAATCCCATGCCGCGCTCGATGACGATCAACGCGCCCGTTTTGGTTGAAGCGAGCGTCGTTGCCGCAAGCACGATCTCGTCGTAAATGCCTTCGCCGAACTGCCCGCGATGACGACGCCACAAAGGCAAGCGCAGACGGTTGCCGAACGAGACCAGAGCTTGACGTATTTCGGCTTGAAAGAGAACGATGATCGCGACGCCGACGTAAAGCAGAGCGCCGCGAAGGATGAACTCAAGGGTGGCGAGACGTTGCCAAATGGCCAGCCAGTAAAGAAGCGCGAAGGCTGATAGCCCCGCTGCCATGGGCGCTGCGCGCGTCCCGCGCACGAGCCGCAGCACGGTGTAGACGATGAGAAAGACCAGCGCGATATCCACGAGACTGCGTGGCTCGCCGAGCCGTTCGAGATACTCCTTGTACGACAAGAGCAATATCACCGTGCCTCTTTCGTTCGTCGGGTAGCGTTCTCGTCGCGCGACGCTCGCTGAGCATCGCCTCGCGTGCTTCTGTGTGCATCGCAGGTGCAGCGGTGAACCGGGCAAACAAGGCTTCGAGCCTTTGGACTTCCTCCATTGTCCGAAGGAAGTCGCAGGATTTGCACGACCCCACGCGGAATTTAGCCCATAACTTCTCCAAAATCAAGCGGTGTAATCGGTCAATACATCTGAGACTCCGTGGAGACCAACTCACCTCTCAGCTTAGCCAGGGTCACGCGAAGCGTACCTTGACCTCCAAGGGCGCCCCAAGGTAGCTTCGCTGAC